>JAFQKM010000066.1 GCA_017396925.1 Clostridia bacterium | reverse complement strand
ATTCCCGAAAGTGTTCTGCCCCATGTGTTTGAGCCGTTCTTTACCACAAAGGAGGGCGGACAGGGCACCGGCCTCGGTCTGGCCATTGCCCAGCAGATCGCCCATGAGCATCAGGGTTATATTGAGGTCCGGTCGCAGGTAGACGAGGGCAGCCGGTTCTATGTTTCGCTGCCGGCCTACCGTGAAGGGGTCGGCGGGAAAGCTTAATAAATATTAAGGCTGGATTTATGGTCTTTTAAGATTGAATTGTTATATTCATGTCAAGGCCTTAATGAAAATTAAGGCTGCATTTATGGTCAGTTAAGATGATTCTGTTACAGTGAGCATGATAATGCATGGTCCTGCAGGATCTTTATTGAAAAGGAGAATGTTTATGAAGAACAAGTATGTTGTCGGCGCACTGCTGCTGGTGCTCGGCCTGCTGATCGCGTTTGGTCCCCAGTCGATCTTCCCGGTCTGCGAGTTCAATCCCGAAAAGCCCATGAAGTGCAACTGGATGGGCAAGGCTGAGCTGGGCGTTGGCCTGGTCATCGCTGTCATCGGCGTGCTGCAGATGGTCATGGATCATGCCAAGGTACGTCAGGGCCTGTCGATGGCTGCCGTACTGCTGGGCGTATTGGTCCCGCTGCTGCCCCTCAAGCTGATCGGCGTATGTATGAACGTCCATATGCGCTGCGTTACATTGACCCGTCCCGCACTGATCATGCTGGGTGTTCTGACCGTTCTGGTCGGCGGTCTGAGCGCATTCGCACTGAATAAAGTAGAAAAGTAGGAGAAAATCATGCAGGAGAAAGCATTATCTACCCACCGTTTGTCGTTGCTCAATCTGCAGCGCAAGCCCTTCCGCACATGGGCGCTGATCGCCGTTGTTGCCGTATTGTCCTTTGTGCTGTTTGGCGGCTCGGTCATGACCATGAGCATGGAAAACGGCATCGCCGGTCTGGAAGACCGTCTGGGTGCCGATATCGTCGTCGTTCCCGAAGGTTATGATCAGGATTTTGAAGGCGTTATGATCCAGGGCGAGCCCCTCTATTTCTTCATGGACAAGGCAGTCCTCGAGCAGGTCCGTTCCTGCGAGGCCGTCGAGGTCGCATCGCCCCAGTTTTATCTGGCCTCCCTCAACGCCGAGTGCTGCGGTTCGTCGGTTCCCATCATCGGCTTTGAGCCCGAGACCGACTTTACCGTTCAGCCCTGGATCGTCGAGCAGTACAGCAAGGGCCTGAAGCACGGCGAGATCATCGTTGGTGACGATATCATCGCCGAGGAAGACGGCACCGTTCTGTTCTTCGGCAAGAACTACAAGATCGCTTCGCGCCTGCAGCGCACCGGCAGCGGCGTTGATGTTTCGTGCTATGCCACCATGGACACCATTGCCGATCTGTATGTCGATGCCAAGGAAAAGGGCGCTTACTTCATGGAAGGCGTCACCTATGAAAACTCGATCTCTTCGGTCATGGTCAAGGTCAAGGAAGGCTATACGCTGAACCAGGCCCTGGTCCAGATCCGCAAGGCCACCGAAGGCAAGGTCGAGATCGTTCAGACCCAGAGCATGATCAATTCGGTCGGCGGTAGCCTCGGCGGCGTTCTGTCCTACCTGTATGTCATCGCCGGCGTATTCTGGGTACTGGCCCTCATCCTGCTGACCATCGTTTTCTCGGTCACCGCCAACGAGCGTAAGAAGGAGTTTGCCCTCTTCCGTATTCTGGGTGCCACACGCAAGCGCCTGTCCAGCCTGATCCTCACCGAGGCCTTCTATATCAGCCTGGGCGGCGCACTGCTGGGCATCGGTTTGGCCGCTATGATCGTATTCCCCTTCAGCACCTACATCGGCGACCAGATGGGCATCCCCTATCTGCTGCCCGACATGGGCCAGATCCTGCTCATTCTGCTGGGCAGCCTGGTTCTGTCGGCCATCGTTGGCCCCCTGGCATCGGCCCATTCGGCCCATAAGATCAGCCAGGCCGAAACATATCACACCATGAGGGAGGGCGAATAATATGGTACTGGAAGTTAAAGGTCTCTGCAAAGAGTATATGCGCGGCAGCCAGCCCTTCTATGCTGTCGATCACGTGGATTTCTCTATGGATAAGGGCGATTTCGTAAGCATCATCGGCCGAAGCGGCAGCGGTAAGAGCACCATGCTCAACCTGATCGCCGGCCTGCTGGACCCCACTGAGGGCACCGTTACCATCTCGGGCCAGTGTCTGAGCGGTCTGGATGACGAAGCGCTGTCGGCCGTCCGCAACACCGTTCTGGGCTATGTTCCCCAGGGTCAGACCATTCTGAGCAATCTGAATGTACTGGACAATGTCCGCCTGCCCTTCTACTTCAGCAAGCGCGAGGGTACATCCACAGCACGTGCCATGGAGCTGCTCGAGCAGGTCGGTATCGGACATCTGGCCGAATCGCTGCCCAAGGAGCTGTCGGGCGGCGAGCTGCGCCGTGTTTCGATTGCACGTGCACTGATGTGCAGCCATGAATTGCTGGTGCTCGACGAGCCCACCGGCGATCTCGACCCCGAGACAACCGCCGAGATCATGGAGCTGCTGAAGAGCATCGCCGAGCAGGGCACAGCCGTCCTGATGGTTACCCACGAGCTGGATACCACCACCTATGGCAACCGCACCTATGTTATGGATCGTGGACGCCTGACCCCCTCTAAGATCGCGCTGTAAAATGATAAAAATTCGTAAAGGCCGGTGCAGCGCACCGGCCTTTACTTATGTGCTTTCTTTTGGTAAAATGAAATAAAAATATCAAAGGAGAACGCATTATGCAGAATATATGGGTCCCGTTTGCCATCCTTGTTTGTATGCGCATACTCTACCTGCTGGAGCTGATGCCGGTGCGCGGCGGGCATCGCATCGGATTTATCGGCAGCCTGTGCGGTGAGCGTACTCGCTGCAATGCGGCCTTTACCCAGTGCAGCGGTTATATGCGCCGCGTCGTCCGTCTGCAGGGCGGGAAAACCTATCGCTTTACAATGCAGGGCAGTATCAGCCGCGGAAACCTGACAGCCATCCTGTGGGATAAGAAATGCAAAACCCGTCTGCTGGAGCTGATGCCCGGCGAAAGCGGCACGGTTGAGCTGCCGGCCACCGAGCGCTGCCGTTTGGAGCTGCGTTTTACAGCAGCCACCGGCAAGTTTACCCTCTTTTGGGAAGAAGCATAAAAAATAAGCACGAAAAAAGCCTTCGGCATTGCCGAAGGCTTTTTTGATGGAGATCAGTTTTTCTTCGATTGGACCGGCTTGAAGGAGGTGACCCACTTGCCCGAATGGTAGCGGTAGAAGACAAGGGATGTACGAACCAGCTGGTCGGCAACCAGGGCATACCATGCGCCGTTGAGGCCCAGATCAAACTGGTTGATCAGGAAGATGGCCAGGCCGGGACGGAGCAGCATGACGGTCAGCATGGTGACCATGGCGGTAAACTTGGTATCGCCCGCGCCGCGGAGGGCACCGGCAAAGATGAACTGGGAGGCCTGGAAGGGCTGGATCAGCGCGATCATCGACAGCAGGGCCGAGCCGGCGGTGATAACGGCCTGATCGGGGGTATAGAGGCCCAGCAGGAACTTGTTGAAGAAGAAGATGCAGATGGCGATGCAGGCGGCGGTAGCCATACCGACGCGCTGGGTGCGCTTGGAATAATGCATAGCCATATCGGGACGTCCCTTACCCAGCGACTGGCTGACCAGCGAGGTGGCCGAGGTCGCAAAAGCCTGGCCATTCATAAAGGTCATCGACTGGATGGACATACAGATGGTATGGGTGGCATAGGCGGTGGTGCCCAGGCCGGCGATGGTCTTTGTGAAGACGATAACGCCGAAGCGCATGGCCAGCTGCTCGACCATGGCGGGCAGACCGATGCGGGAGATGTTGGTGACGATATCGCGGTCCAGACGGAAGGAGCCCTTGGGGAACTCGAGGCGGGCGTACTGATTCTTCTTACGGATGGCACGGATGGCCATGATCAGCGCGACGGTCTGACCCATAACGGTGGCGATCGATGCACCGACAACTTCCAGACGGGGGAAGCCGAACTTACCGTTGATGAGGATCCAGTTGAAGAGAACGTTGATGACGTTGGATGTCATGTTGTATTTCATGGCCGTTTTTGAGTCGCCGCATCCTCGAAGTGTACTGGTGATGCAGGAGGTCATCGAAACGGTGAACATACCGAACATCTGGATCTGGAAATACTTAACGCCTTCGATCAGGACCTTTTCTTCGGTGGCACCCATGAACTTGATGAGGGGGGTGGCAAAAATCAGACCGATGATGGCAAAGAACAGACCAAAGAAGGTGTTGAGCATAAAGGACTGACGAATGACACGCTTGGCCTTTTCCTGTTCGCCCGAGCCGCGATAACGACCGACCAGCGCCATGGTACCGGTATTGAGGGCGGTGAAGGCGGTGGCCAGCAGGAACTTGGGCTGGGTGGTCAGGCCGACGGCCGAGGTTGCCCAGGCGCCCAGACGGCTGACCTGCATGGTATCAAACATGGACGTCAGCTGCATGAGGGTCAGCTCGACGAGGGCCGGCCATGCGATGGTGACAATGTCGCTGTACAGCATTTTGGAGGTGACACCGTCGGGCAGGGTAGCCTTGGTATCGACCTTACCGATGTTTTCGGTACTGCCGGCCGGCAGGCTATCCAGCGTGGTGGTGACCTTCTTGACCTGTTGCTCTTTGGTGGTTTTTTGAGCCATAGAGCATTTCTCCTTTCTTGCTTCAGTAATAGCCACATTATTATAGCACAGTTTGTTTGACGTTTAAATATAGGTTGGTTAATTTTCGATAAAGTTTTTTATTTAACAAAACCACCGGATTTTCGGGCATAAAAAATCCCCTTCCGAACATCCGGAAGGGGATTGGGAAATCTGCGATATTTAGCTCTTGGCCTGTGTGGGCTTGAAGGAGGTGACCCACTTGCCGGTGTTGTAGCGGAAGAAAACCAGTGTGGTACGCAGCAGCTGGTCGGCAACCAGAGCATACCATGCGCCTTCGAGGCCGAAGCCGAAGCCCTTGATCAGCAGGATGGCCAGGCCGGGGCGGAGCAGCATGGCGGTCAGCATGACGACCATGGCGGTGTACTTGGTATCGCCCGCACCGCGCAGTGCGCCGGCCAGAATAAACTGGGAGCACTGGAAGGGCTGGACCAGCGCGACCATCGACAGCAGGCCGGAGCCGACCGCGATGATGGCGGGATCGTTGTTATACAGGGCGATGAGGTGTTCGTGGAAGAAGAAGATGCCGGTTGCGATGATGATGGCGGTGAACATACCAACGCGCTGGGTGCGCTTGGAATAGTGCATGGCCATATCGGGACGGCCCTTACCCAGCGACTGGCTGACCAGCGAGGTGGCCGAGGTGGCAAAGGCCTGGCCGTTCATAAAGGTCATCGACTGGATGTTCATGCAGATGGTATGGGTGGCGTAGGCGTCGGTGCCCAGACCGGCGACCGTCTTTGTGAAGACCATGACGCCCATACGCATGGCCAGCTGTTCGACCATCGAGGGGAAGCCGATGCGGGTGACGTTGGAGATAACGTCCTTGTCCAGCTTGAAGACCGAGCCCTTGGGGAACTCGAGGCGGGCATACTGATCCTTTTTGCGGATGGCATAGATGGCCATGCACAGGGCAACGGTCTGGCCCAT
>JAFQKM010000065.1 GCA_017396925.1 Clostridia bacterium | reverse complement strand
GGTTTCCGGTGGGCGCTGCGGCTCTTTTGGGCGGCTATGGCCTTTGTGCTGATCTATGCATTATGGGACGCTGTACATACACAGATGCAGAGATAACAGAAAAAACAATAGACATAACAAAAACCCCCGACCGGCCGGTCGGGGGTTTTCATTATGCTTTAGTTTTCCAGATGGAGGATGTTCAGCTCGTCCACCGAAATATCGGTGGTGTAGGGGTTGATCTTTTCGTTGATGTAGTCGACGGTCGACTGGGGATCGAGATAGACATAATCGCCGCCGTTGTATTTGCCGACGGTGGTGCCGGGCATGACCTCGAAGACCAGGCCGGTATCGAAGTCCATGGTGGTGGCCACATTGAGGAAGAACCAGATCATATCCTTGACCGGCATGTTGGTCTCGATGCTCTTGGAGATGACCTCGATCATGCCGCTGGCCTGATCGATGGAGAACTCACCCACCATTTTCTTACCGACTGCCTTGAGGAAGTCGCGCTGGACCTCCATGCGGCCATAGTCGCTGGCGCTGGTGCCGCGGTAACGGACCAGCTGGATGGCCTTCTTGCCGTCGAGCATCTGATAACCTTTCTTGAGGTTGATGTTGAACTTCTCGTCGGCGTCTTCATGGTACATATTGTAGGGAACATCGAACTCGACGCCGCCGATGACGTCGACGATCTCGATGAAGTCTTCCATATTGACCAGGCAGTAATAATCGGGATAGATGCCGGTGACCTCATGCAGCAGGCGGCGCAGCTCGTCCATGCCGGCGCGGCCATAGGCATTGTTGATCTTCTTGATCTTGACGTTGACGTCAACCATGGTGTCGCGGGGGATGGAGACCAGCGTTGCGGTGTCCTTTTCGGTGTCGACCTGACCCAGCATGATGGTATCGGTGTTGTAGTCGTCGTTGGTGCCGGCCAGAACGAAGGTATAGACGCCCTCGCGGCGTTCTCTTTCAACCGGTTTGTCCTCTTCTTCATCGGCAGGGGGAACGGTGGGGTCCTCCAGTGAATCGGGATCGATGGTCGAGCTGCTTTCCTTGTCGGGACTCTTGGCGGTACTGTCGGGCACCTGGGCAAACTCGGGGGCGCTCAGGGTGTCCCAGATGGTGTAGCCGCAGAAGGCGACGACCATCAGCAGAACGGCGATCAGAGCCTTTCGGCGAAATGCCGATCTGTTTCGGGGGTTTTCATGTTTATTCATAATGCTTCTCCCATAATCGATAAAATGGCAATTTAACTATAGCACATGCGGCACCGCATTGCCATACTCCGTTACACAAAATTAAAAAAGTTTTTCAGATTACACCGTACTGTTGAGACGGGGGAAAGGGGCAAAAGGTTCCCGATTCGGGCGAAAAAATAATCTGTCTTTATAAAAGTGTGAAAAAAGGGCAAAAAAAGCCGGAAAATGCGCGCTGCCCTTGATTTGAATGGTACATCTGTTATATAATATAAACTACTATGCGCTTTTTTGGCGCGTGGAGAAATTGTGTGAAAACAGCCTGTCCATCGGGGCAGACTTTCCCCAAAAATATATTCAGATCAGGAGTGGTAAGCAAATGGATAACAACAAGCTTGCGGAACTTTTATTCCCCCATATCAAGACAACAGCCCAACAATACCGTGAAGAGATCTACCCCAAGAGAGATCTGCCCGAAGGTGCAATGGTCACCCGTTTCGCCCCCAGCCCCACCGGCTTCCTGCACATCGGCGGCGTATTCACATCGCTGGTCAACGAGCGCTGCGCCCATCAGACCGGCGGCGCCTTTATCCTTCGTATCGAGGATACCGACAAGAAGCGCGAGAAGGAAGACGGCATCTCGGCCATCATCGACGGCCTCGACAGCTTCGGCATCCGTTTTGACGAAGGCGTCAACAAGAACGGCGAGAGCGGTGCTTACGGCCCCTATACCCAGAGCTTCCGCGGCGAGATCTATCAGGCTTTTGTCAAGGAGCTGGTCGAGAAGGGTCTGGCTTATCCCTGCTTCTGCAGCGAGGAAGAGCTGACCGCCATCCGCGCCCAGCAGGAGGTCGACAAGGCCATGCCCGGCTACCACGGCCAGTACGCCAAGTGCCGCGATCTCAGCTATGAAGAGATCGAAGCCAACATCAAGGCCGGCAAGAGCTATGTTATGCGTCTGCGTTCCCCCGGCAAGCCCGGCGGCCGCATCAAGTATAAGGACGTCATCAAGGGCAACATCGAGATGGACGAAAACATCGTCGATATCGTTGTCCTCAAGAGCGACGGCATCCCCACCTATCATTTTGCCCATGCGGTTGACGACAGCCTGATGGGCACCACCCATGTCATCCGCGGCGACGAGTGGGTTCCCTCGGTCAACATCCACCAGCAGCTCTTCTATGTTCTGGGTATGAAGGCACCCAAGTATGCCCATGTTGCCCCCGTCATGAAGGAAGAAGACGGCTCCAAGCGCAAGCTCAGCAAGCGCAAGGACCCCGAAGCCGCCGTCAGCTACTTCACCCAGGAGGGTTATCCCAAGGAGAGCGTCATCGAGTATCTGCTCACTCTGGCCAACTCGGGCTACGAGGATTGGAGACGCGCCAACCGCGACCTGCCCTATACCGAGTATAAGTTCCAGCTGAACAAGATGGGTCAGTCGGGCCCCCTGTTCGATCTGCAGAAGCTGCACAGCGTTTCGGCCGACGTCATCTCCCGCATGACTGCAGCCGAGGTCGCCGAAGGCGCCACCGCATGGGCCGAGACCTATGATCCCGAGCTGCATGCCTGCCTGGCTGCCGACAAGGCCTATACCGAGGGCCTGTTTGCCATCGACCGCGGCGGCAAGAAGCCCCGTAAGGACATCGCCAAGTGGAGCGACGTCAAGGGCTATTGCGCCTACTTCTTCGACGGCCTTTTCAGCCGTGAGGAAGCCATGGAGATGGACAAGGATCTGCAGAAGGAGATCCTCGAGCGCTATCTGGCCGTCTATGACGAAAACGACGACAAGGATCAGTGGTTCGGCCGCATGAAGGAGATCTGCCCCGCCATTGGCTTTGCTTCCGAGGTCAAGGAGTTCAAGGCCGCCGAGCCCGGCACCTTCAAGGGTCACGTCGGCGATGTTTCGTCGGTCGTCCGCGTTGCCGTCACCGGCCGCAAGAATACCCCCGACCTGCGTTCCATCATGGCCCTCATGGGCCGCGCCATGTGCGAGCAGCGCATCAGGGACTATATCGCAAGCCTTTAATCGAAAATAAACCATAAAAAATATCCTACAGGAGGATTTTCGCGACCATGGAAAACATCGTAACATCCAACTTTATCGACGAGTTTATCAAGGAAGACCTTGAAAACGGCGTCTATACCCATGTACACACCCGTTTCCCCCCCGAACCCAACGGCTATCTCCACATCGGCCACTGCAAGGCCCTGTGGATCGACTTCGGCACCGCCGAGAAGTTCGGCGGCATCTGCAACCTGCGTATGGACGACACCAACCCTGCAAAGGAAGATGTCGAATACGTTGACGCCATCCAGGAAGACATCCACTGGCTGGGCTTCGACTGGGGCGACCGTTTCTTCTACGGCTCCGACTATTTCGAAAAGGACTACGAGTATGCCGTCGAGCTGATCCGGAAGGGTCTGGCCTATGTCTGCGAGCTGACCCCCGAGCAGTTTAAGGAGCACCGCGGCGACCTGCAGCGTCCCGCTGTCAGCCCCTGGCGTGACCGCCCCATCGAAGAATCCCTCGACCTCTTCGAGCGTATGAAGAACGGCGAGTTCCCCGAAGGCAAGTACACCCTGCGCGCCAAGATCGACCTGGCTTCCGGCAACTTCAACATGCGTGACCCCGTCCTCTACAGAATCAAGTATATCCATCATCACCGCCAGGGCGACAAGTGGTGCATCTTCCCCATGTACGACTTCGCACATCCCATCCAGGACGCACTGGAAGGCATCACACATTCGCTGTGCTCGCTGGAGTATGAGGATCACAGACCCCTCTACAACTGGGTCATCGAAAATGTTTCGGTTCCCCATAAGCCCCGCCAGATCGAGTTCTCCCGCCTGAACATCGACCACACCGTCATGTCCAAGCGTAAGCTGCGCAAGCTGGTCGAAGAGGGCATGGTCTCCGGTTGGGACGATCCCCGTATGCCCACACTGTGCGGTCTGCGCCGCCGCGGCTATACCCCCACTGCCATCAAGAACTTCTGCGCCGGCACCGGTGTTTCCAAGTTCTCGGGCGTTATCGAATACGCCTTCCTCGAGTCCTGCATCCGTGCAGACCTCAACACCAATGCCGACCGCGTTATGGCTGTCCTCGATCCCGTCAAGCTGGTTCTGGACAACTACGACGAGAACCTGATCGAGACCTTCGAAGTCGAGAACAACCCCGAGAAGCCCGAAAACGGCACACGCGAGGTTTCCTTCTCCAAGGAGATCTGGATCGAGCGCGACGACTTCATGGAAGTCCCCGTTCCCAAGTACAACCGCCTGTTTGTTGGCGGTGAAGTCCGTCTGAAGGGCGCTTACATCATCAAGTGCACCGGCTGCGAGAAGGACGAAAACGGCAACATCACCGTCATCCATGCCGACTGCGACATGGCTTCCCGCGGCGGCAATGCTGCCGACGGCCGCAAGATCAAGGGCACCATCCACTGGGTCGACAGCAAGACCGCCGTTGACGCCGAGGTCCGCGTTTATGCCAACCTGTTCACCGACGCATCTCCCGATGCCGCCGACAAGAACTTCCTCGACTATCTGAATCCCGAGTCGCTGACCGTTCTGCAGGGCTGCAAGCTGGAAAAGAGCCTGCAGAATGCCGATCCCAAGGATCGCTTCCAGTTCATGCGTCTGGGTTACTTCTGCGTCGACAGCAAGGACAGCACACCCGAGCATCTGGTCTTCAACCGCACCGTCACCCTGAAGGACAGCTGGTCCAAGAAGAAGTAAGATGGCCTTTTACCTCGACAATGCCGCCACCACCGCCGTTCTGCCCCAGGCAGCACAGGCCGCCATGGCGGTTATGACAGAAAACTACGGCAACCCTTCCTCCCTCCACGAGGGGGGCAGGGCGGCCAGAAATCTTTTGGACAAAGCAAGGGCCGAAATCGCCCTTGCTTTGGGCTGTCCGGCCAAATCGGTCTATTTCACCTCGGGCGGTACCGAAAGCATCAATACCGCCATCGAGGGTGCTGCCATGAAGAACAAGCATCTGGGCAAGCACATCATCTCGACGGCCATCGAGCACGACGCCGTCCTCAACAAGCTGACCGATCTTAAGAACAAGGGCTTCGAGATCACCCTCATCGCCCCCGAGCGCGACGGCTCGATCTCCCTTGAAAAGCTGGTCGACGCCATGCGCACCGATACCATTCTGGTCACCATGCAGGGCGTCAACAACGAGACCGGCGCCATTCTGCCCTTTGCCGAAGCTGCAGCTGCCTTTAAGAAGATCCATCCCCAGGGTCTGTTCCACCTCGATGGTGTCCAGACCTTTATGAAGCAGCCCATGCTGCTTAAGAACATCGATCTGGCCTCGATCTCGGCCCATAAGATCGGCGGTATGAAGGGCTGCGGCGCGCTGTTTGTCCGTCCCGGCCTGCAGATCCGTCCGCTGGTCTTCGGCGGCAATCAGGAGAGCGGCATGCGTTCGGGCACCGAAGGTATGCCCCAGATCGCCGCATTCATGGAGGCCTGCGCCTATCGCCGTACCCACATGGAGGAAGCGGCTGCCCACATGGCTGCCCTCAAGGCCAAGCTGATCGATGGCGTCACCGCCATGGGCGGCGTGATCAACACCCCTGTGCATTCGGCCGACCATGTGGTCAATCTCTCGATGAAGAAGGGCCGCAGCGAGGTCTATATCCGCATCCTCAGCGACCGCGGCTTTTATGTCAGCGGCGGCTCGGCCTGTGCCAGAGGCAAGCAGAGCCATGTACTGGCCGCCATGCGCCTCGACAAGAAGAATATCGACGCCGCCCTGCGCGTCAGCTTCTGCCCCGAAACCCCGGCAGAGGCCGTCGACGGCTTCCTCGAAGCGCTCGCCGATGCCGCAAAAATGTTTTAATTCACACCACCAATAGGAGAAACACAATGCAGGAAGTATTGCTGCTCAAGTGCGGCGAGCTGGTCCTTAAGGGCCTCAATCGCCGCCGCTTTGAAGATAAGCTGATCCGCACGGTCAAGGACCGTATGAAGCGCATCGGCGAGTTTGATATCTGGTATATGCAGTCGACCATCTATGTCGAGCCCATGAATGCCGATGTCGATATGGAAGCGGCTCTGCAGGCCGCCGTCCGCATCTTCGGCATCAACTCGGTTTCCAAGGCCGTGTTCTGTGCCAAGGATATGGACGAGATCAAGAAGACCGCCGAGGCCTACCTGGGCGAGCGCCTGGAGAACACCAGGACCTTTAAGGTCGACGCCAAGCGTGCCGACAAGAAGTTCCCTCTGGGATCTCCCGAGATCGGTCGTGAGGTCGGCGGCTATCTGGCCGAGCTTCATCCCAATCTGAAGGCCCAGATGCACGATCCCGAAGTCACCATCATGGTCGAGATCCGCGACAAGGGCGCCTACATTTCGTGGGAGCGTCTGCGCGGCGCAGGCGGCATGCCTGTCGGCTCCAACGGCCGCGCCATGCTGCTGCTGTCGGGCGGCATCGACTCGCCGGTTGCCGGCCATATGATGGCCAAGCGCGGCCTCGAGCTGGGCGCTGTCCACTATTACAGCTATCCCTACACATCCCAGGAAGCCCTCGACAAGGTTCTGCACCTGGCCGAGATCCTGACCAACTATACCGGCAAGCTGACCGTTTCCACCGTTCCCTTCACCGAGATCCAGCTGGAGATCCAGAAGCATTGCCATGAAGACTACTTCACCATCATCATGCGCCGCTTTATGATGCGCATTGCCCAGCGTGTGGCCGAGATCCAGAACTGCGGCGCACTGATCACCGGCGAGAGCCTGGGTCAGGTTGCCAGCCAGACCATGGAGGCCATGACCTGCACACAGGCGGTCTGCACCATCCCTGTCTTCCGCCCCTGCGTCGGCCTCGACAAGGAAGAGATCGTCGACCGTGCCCGCGCCATCGGCACCTTCGAGACCTCCAGCCTGCCCTATGAAGACTGCTGCACCGTCTTCACCCCCAAGCATCCCCAGACCAAGCCCAAGCTGGCCAAGGTCGAAGAGGAAGAATCCAAGCTGGACGTCGAAGGCCTGATCGAACGCGCACTGGCCGGCGTACACAGAACCACACTGGGCTAAGGCCTGAGACATACGGCCCTATATAATCCCACATTCTCCGGACAAACAGGAGGTGAGGGGATGCCTGAGCGGCGGGGCACAGCCCCAAGAGCGGGCGTTGCGGGGTTCCGAGGGGGGAATTCGCAACACCCCTCGGCCGACCTTTGCATACTTTCCCTCGGTGGGGAAAGTATGGACGGGGTTTGGGGCGTCAGCGCCCATGTCGGTATATATTGGGCCATAAAGGTATCTTTTCTATCTGTAAAAATTAGGAGGAAAAAACTATGCGCTGTGAACTGATCGCTGTCGGTACCGAACTGCTGCTGGGCGAAATCGCCAACACCGACGCACAGATGATCTCCCTCGGCCTGTCCGAGCTGGGCATCAACGTTTATCATC
>JAFQKM010000064.1 GCA_017396925.1 Clostridia bacterium | reverse complement strand
TGGCGCGCCCGAAGGGATTCGAACCCCCGGCACCTGGCGTCGGAGGCCAGTGCTCTATCCAGCTGAGCTACGGACGCAAATATGAAGTTTACGATATGCCTGCTGCGAGCGCAGAAGCTGCGGCACTGGCCGACGACATCGCCGCTGTGCGGCGTATTCAATCGCCATCGGGGTCCCTGCAAAACCAATACGGTTTTGTGGGGTGAATCGGTGCTCTATCCAGCTGAGCTACGGACGCAAATATGAAGTTTACAGTAGGTCTGATGCGAACGCAGAAACTGCGGCACTGGCCGACGACATCGCCGCTATGCGGCGTATTCAATCGCCATCGGGGTCCCTGCAAAACCAATACGGTTTTGTGGGGTGAATCGGTGCTCTATCCAGCTGAGCTACGGACGCATATACAAGTAACTGTCAGCGAAACGCTGCGCTGGTTTCGCTTCGACAAAAGCCCCGGCCTGCGGGCCGGATTTCGCGGCACCTTTGCGAAGGTGCATCGCGGATTGCGGTGTTTTTTCCCGGCACATGTCCGTGCAAAAACAAACAGATATGCCTTGCGGCAGATTCAACTACCAAAATATTGTAGCATAAGATTTAAGGCTTGTAAATGGCAAAACGGACGAATATAATAGAAGAAAAAAGAAAAATTTTTTGAAACATCGAGGTAAAAACATGGCCGCGACATTCCGTACCGCCCCCATGGGCTTCAACAAAAAAGACGTTATCGAATATATCGAAAAGCTGGTCAGCGACAAGAACCAGAACATCGAATCGGCCTGGGCCGAATACAAGGCACTGGAAGCCAGCAGCAGCAAGCAGATGGCTGCGCTGGAGTCCGACCGTCTGCACGAGCGTATGCAGTCGGCTGCCCGCATAGAAGAGTTGCAGAACGAACTGGAACAGGCCCGCGCCGCTGCCGCACAGCTGGAGGAGGAAAAGGTGCTGCTGGAAGAGCGCGCCCTCGGTTCCGAGCAGGCCTTTGCCGACCTCGAAGCCGCCATCAACGAGCTGCGCACCGCCCATGAGGCACAGCTGGAAGCCCTGCGTGCCGCCCACGCCGAAGAGCTGAATGCCATTTATGCCGAGCGTTCCCATCAGCTGGACAAGAAGGCCGAGCAGATCCGCAGCCTCGAGGCCGAAAGCGCCGACAAGGACGCCGAGCTGGAATCCCTCCGCGCCTGCAACAAGCGCCTGCTTCTGCAGGTCGACGAGCTGGAACAGGCCGCTGCCGCCTATGAAGCCATCGAAGACGAGGAAGACGACGACGAGCTGCCGGTGGGCTCGCAGGCCCTGCTGGCCGCCTTCAAGACCCGCTTCATCGAGATCACCGGCGAGCTTTCCCTGCTGGCCCGTGCCATCCTCGATGCCGAAAAGCGCGAATCCCGTGCCGCCGGTCTGCCGGTGGAGGATGACGAAGATTTCGACTTCGGCAACGATGATCTGCTGACCTTCCCTGTCGACCTGAGCGACGACGATCTGCCCGAGGGCGACGGCGACACCGACGACGAAGAGCTGCTGGCCTTCTTCCGCGACCTGCCCAAAGAGGAAGACCCCGAAGAAGAATCCGAACCCGAGGCCCCTGCCGCAGAAGAAACCTCCGAAGAGGCCCCTGCCGAGGAAACATCTGCCGCGGAAGAACCGACCACCCGTATCGAGATGACCGATTATCCCGATCCCCGCCGCGCACCCAAGCCGGTGCAGAAGAAGGGCCCCACCGTCCGTGATCTGCTGGGCCGCCTGCGCACCATCGGCGACCGTCTGCTCTGATCGATCATTTGAAGGAACAAATCCAAGATAACACAAAGCCTCCGGGAATTTGCTCGATTCCCGGAGGCTGTTTTTATTTTATCCCCTCAGCACATATTCTTCGGGGACGAAGCGCACCCAGCGCACAGGCTGCGGTTCCTGTGCCGGTTCCTTCTGCAGGATCTCGCTGTGCCGGCAGCCAAAAAGCAGCAGCCCGGTCAGCATAGCCAGCAGAAAGGCCAGGATCTGTTTTCGCATCCCCACACCTCCGTTTTGTTTTTCCCTTATACTCTATATAACGAATGAGAACGCCAAATTCGGACAGTTTTCACCAAACTTTTTCATTTTCCACATTTTGCACAAGAGAAATTGGGCAGACTGACAAGCACTATTGAGGGATGATATTAAAACGATAGCTTGCGTTCGTCTTGTTTCCACCCAGGGTCAGCGTAAGGTCAACCGAATAGGTCTCTCCCTTTTCCAACGCAGGATAGAGCTTGCCAAGGCTGCCATGATAACGGCTCAGGCTGTCGGAAATGGTCGTCTCTGCACGGCCCTGGCTCCGGATGCGTACCTGGATCCGCATATCGTCGATCTTGGCGCCGTCTTCGTCATACGCAGCAAAAGGAATGCCATGCTCGTTCGGCACAGTCTCCAATGTCTGGATCCACAGGAAACTCTCTCCCAATCTGGCAGGCAGAACAGGGTCGACTGTGATCGCATCTTCCTCCGACCGGATGGTCAGCGTGGGCGCGTGCAGGAAAGAATCGTAATTATTCAGATCATGCTCCAGCATCCACCGTACGCTGTCGGTGACGGCATAAACCCGTTCGCCGGGTACCTCGACATACCATGTTTCATAGCTTTCATCGGGATAGATGCAGAAGGCATAGGCATGCTGTGCCGTTCCGTGGTATCCCTCTACGTCAATGGTATAGTAGTCGATGGTTTCCGGCAGTTTTCCATCGCCGCAGATGGGGGCCCGATCGGTCGGTGTGCACTCGGCAAGAGCGGACGCCAATACATTCATGGGGACATAATCGTCGAAGGTATAGTCTTTGATCCTCCTGCCGTTCTCAACTTTCTGAAAATGCATGGTATTGCCGCAATCGCTGTCCCAGCGCGTTATGCCGTAGATGACACCCAGCGCTGCCTCACGGCTGCGGATCCACACAGGCTGTGTATAGCTGCCGCCCTCGATCCATTGGCCGTACACGCCGTCGGGCATGGCCGGCGACCAGCCAAAACGGCAGGTTCGCTCGCCCCACGACAGCTGCGTCTGATATTCAAACAGATCCCAATTATAATGGGGATCGGCAGGCAGGATCTCTGCATCTTTTATACCGTCTGTGAGCATCGACGACCCATAACTCTCCTGCACCATATTGCCCCAATGGCCGGCACAGGCATCGGTAATGGCGGTCTCGATACCCTCCCGGAACAGCTGTGCTTCCTGCACCGCATTCTTCCCCGAGGTGAGCATAAACAGTCCAAGCAAAAGAATGAGAACAACAACCAGCGCCATCAGCCACAGGGCAGGCTTTTTGTACTGCAGCAGATTACGCACGCGGCCTTCCACATTGCCTTCGCTGAAGGTGACGCCCGGCAGGCGGGGGCCTTCGGCAAATCGCACAAGGGAGGTGCAGTAATCCTTGCGGATCCCGCTGCCCAGCCTGTCGAGCACTGCCTCGTCGCAGGCCATCTCCATATCCTTGCCCGACAGGTAAAAGGCCAGCCAGACCAGCGGATTGAACCAGTGGATACACAGGGCCAGCCATGCCAGCGGACGAGTCAGATGATCGAGCCGCGCGATATGGGTGCGCTCGTGGAGGATGATGTATTCCCGTTCCTCTCCTTCCAGATCGGAAGGCAGATAGATGCGCGGCCGCAGCAGACCCCATACAAAGGGGCTGCTGATATGGTCGGCCATCCAGATCCCCTCGCCCTCCCCGATGGCTGCCGCCGTCTGTCGGCGCAGACGCAGCAGGCTCCACAGGGTATAGGCGAGCATGAGGCCGAGGCCGATGGGATAGACCTTGCCCAGAAGCAACAGCCAGACCTGCCCGTGGCGTGCCGATACCGCAGGCGCCGGATCGGCTTCCACTACACCTTCGGGATGAAGCTCGGGGCGATCTAAGGCGACATAGACCGGATCGATGCCGCCGTTGAGGGTATCGCCTACAGCACGCAGAGCCGCATCGGCCGACGACCGCAGCGAGATGTCCTCGCGCCGCTCGATCAGGCTGCTTTCGGCCACGATCTGCCGCGCGGGCATGGGCGTCCGGGGCAGCTCCAGCGTCCACGGGCAGAGCAGACGCAGCAGCACAACGCCCCAAAGCAGATGGATCAGCTTTTTGGGTGCACGGCGCAGCAACAGACGCAGGACCAGCACAATGCCGATGACAGCCGATGCGCCGAGGGTCATATTGACCAGTTGCAGAAAGCCGTTCATATTATCCCTCCTTGCCGGGGTACACACTTTCGTCGATCAGCTTCCGCAGGGCATCCGCCTCGCTTTTCGAAAGTTTGCTGCCGCCGGTGAATGCGGCCAGAAATCGGGGGAGCGATCCGGCGAAGGCTTCGCGGACAAAGCCCTGGCTGCAGCCGGTCTCGTA
>JAFQKM010000063.1 GCA_017396925.1 Clostridia bacterium | reverse complement strand
GGGGGTGCCGTTGACAATGCGCTCGGCGGCCTTTTTCAGGTCGTCGCGCTCAAGGCCCAGGCCGGCGGCAAAATCGTTGGTGGTGCCGCAGGGAATGTAGCCGATGGGCAGGTCGAGCCTGGCATCAATGACGCCCATGATGCCCTCGTTAAGCGTACCGTCGCCGCCGCAGACCACCACCAGATCATGCTGCGCACCATGGCGCTTGATGAAGTGTGTGGCATCGCCGCGGCCTCTGGTCATTTGTACTGTAACCAGATAACCGGCATCCGAAAAGACCTTGACGACGTCAAAGACCGCCGTGCTGATCTTCATTCTGCCCGAAACCGGATTGATGATCAATAAAAGTTTTTTCTCTTCCATGATCGGGAAAGTCCTTTCATGCTGTCGATAAAACAGATTCGTATTCTGTTTTTTATTATATTCCTCCATAGGCCGAATACAATGGTTGGAATTCATAAATTTTTAGCCTGTATCGGCACCTTATTCTATCACACTTTTTCCACACTTTGGGCACTTCTGTCCATTATTTACGATTTATTTACGGTTGGCCGACAGTTTTTCCCCTTTGTCCTCCCCTCTTTTCACCTGACGCGACTTATGCTATAATCAAGATGAATAAAAATATACGGAGGTAATCCCCATGGAAAATACAGCTATGCTTCTGCATAACGGCAAGATCTATCTGGAAAAGGGCCGCTATGCCCAGGCCATCCTGATCCGCGACGGTCTGGTTGCCGCCGTCGGCACCAACGAAGAGATCCTGCCCCAGGCAGGCGACGCACAGGTCATCGATCTGGGCGGCAAGACGGTCATCCCCGGCCTGATCGATTCCCATATGCATCTCTACAATGTCGGCCGCACCCTGCTGGCCATCCAGCTCTATGGCTCGACCTCGATGCAGGAAGTCATCGACCGCAGCCGTGCTTTCATCGAAAAGCATCAGCCTGCCCCCGGTTCGATCGTTGTCGGCCGCGGCTGGAACCACGACTATTTCACCGATGAAAAGCGTATGCCCAACCGCTTCGACCTCGACAAGGTCTCCACCGAGCACGCCATCATCATCACCCGTACCTGCGGCCATATGCTGTCCTGCAACACCAAGGCGCTGGAACTGGCCGGCATCACTGCCGAGACCGCACAGATCGAGGGCGGCGAGTTTGAGATCGGCCCCGACGGCCAGCCCAACGGCATCTTCAAGGAGCATGCCATGGATCTGATCCAGAAGCTGGTCAAGGCCCCCGACTTTGAACTGTCCCGCGAGATCATCAAGACCGCCATGGCCCACGCTTCCAGCCACGGCATCACATCGGTTCAGACCAACGATATGTACGAAAGCAACTATCAGATGGTCTGGAATGCCTACCAGTCGCTGGTCGACGAAGGCATCGCTTCGGTTCGTGTCTACCAGCAGTGCGGCTTCTCTACCATCGAAGGCTACGAGCAGTTTATGGCCAGCGGCTTCCGCACCGGCTTCGGCTCGGCCATGAACAAGATCGGCCCCCTCAAGCTGCTGAGCGACGGCTCGCTGGGCGCCCGTACCGCCCTGATGCGCAATGACTATGCCGATGAAGCCGGCACAAAGGGCATCATGTGTGTCTCCCCCGAGCAGCTGGATGCCTTTATGGCCGCTTCCAAGAAGAACAACATGCAGGTAGCCATCCATGCCATCGGCGACCGCGCCATCGAGATGGTCCTCGACGCTTATGAAAAGTCGATGCAGCACGACGGCAACCCCCTGCGCCACGCCATCGTCCACTGCCAGATCACCGATCTGCCTCTGGTCGAGCGCTTTGCCGAAAATCAGGTAGCCGGCCTGGTCCAGCCCATCTTCCTGCATTACGATATGCACATTGTCGAAGACCGCGTCGGCAAGGAGCTGGCTTCCACCTCCTATGCTTTCGGCACCATGGACAAGCTGGGTATCCACAATTCCTACGGCACCGACGCCCCCGTCGAGGACCTCAAGACCATGGAGAACCTCTACTGCGCCGTTACCCGCAAGGATCTCTCGGGCTTCCCTGCCGAAGGCTGGCTGCCCGGCGAGGCTGTCGATGTCGAGACCGCCGTCGACCACTACACCATCGACGGTGCATGGAACAGCTTTGAAGAAAAGGTCAAGGGCCGCCTGCTGCCCGGCTATTACGCCGACCTGGCCGTCCTGTCGGATGATATCTTCACCATCTGCCCCGATCAGATCAAGAATGTCAAGGTCCAGATGACCGTTATGAACGGCAAGATCGTCTATCAGGCATAACTTCTGCCCCCTCAAAGAGACCCTTCGGGGTCTCTTTTTTATCTTTACAGCAAAAAATCCCCGAGGAATGATCCTCGGGGATTTTCTATGTACAGTTATATCAGACGATATCTGAGATTACTGAGCGTCCTTCATCTTAGCGAAGCACTCGCTGCAGTAAACAGGTCTGTCGCTCTTGGGCTCGAAGGGAACGCGAGCTTCCTTGCCGCAGGATGCGCAGGTAGCTGTGAAGAATTCTCTGGGGCCCTTAACAGCCATCTTTCTCTTGTCTCTGCAGGACTTGCAGCGCTGGGGCTCGTTCTGGAAGCCGCGCTCAGCGTAGAATTCCTGCTCGCCTGCTGTGAATACGAACTGCTCGCCGCATTCCTTGCAAACTAATGTCTTGTCTTCGTACATGGGTAGTTACCTCTCTTTTCCCTCTCTGGGGATAATTTTATGCGAACGGCATTTTAGCCGTTGTCGCCCGACTGGGACAGGTATTTGGCCAGCTTCTGCCGGATGCGCTTGATGGCATTGTCGACAGATTTCCGGTTTCGCCGCAGCTGGTCTGCGATCTCTGAGGACGTATAGCCCTCCAAATACCGGTCAAGGACAGAAACTTCAAAAGGAGATAACATACCGGACAAAGTACTCTTGATCTCTTTTGCGTTCTCATTTGCCAGAATACTGGCTTCGGGATCGATCGACAGGCCGGCGGCATATCGATCAAGGGCCTCTTCCATGCTCTGCTGCTCGAGCTCCACATGGGAACGGTGGGTGGCATCGCGCCTTACGGCATCGATGACACGGCGCTTGATGCAGAGAGATGCATAGGCCTGAAATGAATCGTTGCGGGTGGGATCATAGCTGCGCACCGCCGAAAGCAGACCCAGCATACCTTCCTGATAGAGGTCGTCAAAGTCGCCCCCCTGCAGGAAATAGGGGCGGATGCAGCTGCGCACAAGCTGAACGTTGGCGCGGATCTGTTCTTCTTCACCGATGGGAGAAGGACAAGTCTTCAAACATATCGCCCTTTCTGATAAAAACCGCGAAACGATTCAAATATAGGATTAGTATAGCCAAAACGAGGGTCTGTGTCAAGCAAAATGCTCGATACAGACCCTCGAAAGGTGGTATTTTTATGGATTTTTATTCGACGGTGACCGACTTGGCCAGGTTTCTGGGCTTGTCGATATCACAGCCGCGGAATACGCCGACATAGTAAGCGTAGAACTGAACGGGAAGGATGGCCAGGGATGCTGCCATGAAATAGGGGCAGGCAGGGATCTTGACCACATGGTCACACATGGTCTCGTCGATCTCGAAATCGCCATTGGTGATCAGGATGACCTTGGCGCCGCGTGCCTTGACCGACTTGATGTTGGAGATCTGCTTCTCGTGCAGGGCGGGATCGCAGTCAAGGGCGATGACGGGTGTACCGTCCTCGATCAGCGAGATGGGGCCGTGCTTGAGCTCGCCGCCGGCATAAGCCTCCGAGTGAACATAGGCGATCTCCTTCAGCTTGAGGGAAGCCTCCTGGCAGGTCATATAGTCGATACCGCGGCCGATGAAGAAGCTGTCGTTGCGCTCGTGGTAGAGCTGGGCCAGATCCTTCATGGCTTCGGCGGTGGCCAGTGTCTGCTCGATCTGGGCAGGCAGGTCGCGCAGGGCACGGCAGTAGGTGCGGATCTCTTCATCCGACAGGGTGCCGCGTGCCTTGGCAGCAGTCAGTGCCAGCAGATACATAACCGACAGCTGGGCCGAATAGGCCTTGGTTGTGGCAACGGCGATCTCGGGGCCTGCCCATGTATAGATGACATGATCGGCTTCGCGTGCAGCCGAGGATGCCAGTACATTGACGATGGCAACCGTCTTGGCGCCGCGGGCCTTGGCCTCGCGCAGGGCAGCCAGCGTATCGGCGGTCTCGCCCGACTGGCTGATGACGATGCAAAGATCGTCCTTGTCGATGATGGGATCGCTGTAGCGGAACTCGGAAGCGACATTGCCCAGTACGGGAATGCGTGCCAGACGCTCGAAGGCGACCTTGCCGGCCATACCGGCATAGTAAGCCGAACCGCAGGCAACGATGTGGACATTGCGGATATTCTTAAAGACCTCTTCGCCGACGCCTTCGTCCATCAGATAGGGCATATCCTCGTCGGTGATGCGGGAAGAAACGGTGTCCTTGACGGCCTTGGGCTGCTCCATGATCTCCTTGATCATGAAGTGGTCATAGCCGCCCTTCTGTGCGCCCTGGATGTCCCATGTGACCGTCTGGATCTCCTTCTCGACGGGCTGACCCTCGGCCGAGAAGACCTCGACGCCTTCGGGACGGACACGGACGATCTCGCCGTCGCCGACGACCATGAAGTTCTTGGTGATGCTCATGATGGCAGGGATATCCGATGCGATCATGTTTTCGCCCTCGCCAACGCCGACGATCAGGGGATTGTCGTGACGGGTGCAGATCATTTCGCCCAGGCGGTCGCTGGTGATAACGGCCAGCGCATAGGAACCGCGCAGCTCGCGGCAGGTATCCATCATGGCCTGAACATTGTCGCCCTTATAGTGCTTGGCAAACAGATGTGCAACGACCTCCGAGTCGGTGTCGCTCTTGAAGACAACGCCCTCGGCGATCAGCTGGTTGCGCAGCTCGAGATAGTTCTCGATGATGCCGTTGTGGACCAGCGCGATGCGGCCGTCCATGCTCTCGTGGGGATGGGAATTGCGGTCAGAGGGTGCGCCGTGGGTGGCCCAACGGGTATGGCCGATGCCGCAGACGGCGTCGATCTCGCCCATGGTGCCGATCTTCTCTTCAAGAACGGCGATGCGGCCCAGGCTCTTGATGGTCTGGATGCCGTTGTTTGTCTGCAGGGTAACACCTGCCGAATCATAACCTCTGTATTCCAGGGTGGTCAGTCCCTGCAGAAGGACAGGCACAGCCTGCTGCTTGCCTGTAAAACCTACGATACCACACATATATTGTAAACTCCTTATATTCTGTAATAATACACGAAAAAACTTCTCTGCCTGTATCCCTCTTGTGGCCGGGATCACTCCCGGATTTTGCAAAGATACTTATGCCGCGGCATGCAGCAGGAGGCATCCGCCGAATCTTTCGATAAACCTCCACCTCGTCGGCTGGGAGAATCCGACCCCAGCTCTGGCGCTTCTTTTCCGTCTTTCTTCGGTTCCCACCGCCTTTCCGTACGGTATTACCCTCTGCCTGCATGAAGCAGGCAGAGGGATCTGAATACATCTGCTTACAGCTTTGCAGCAACCTCGATGACCGTATTCTTGGCATACTCGGCCATCTTTTCGACCAGCGCGGCATCGCTGCCCTCGACCATAACGCGGACGAGTGCCTCGGTGCCCGAAGGACGGATATTGATGCGGCCCTCGCCGCCGAATGCGTCGGTGATCTCCTTGGACAGTGCCTCGATCTCGGGCAGCTTGGCGATCTGCTTCTTGACGGCATTGGGAACGGGGACGTTGTTCATGATCTGGGGATAATGGAAGATATCACGGGTCAGCTCGGAAGGCATGCAGCCCTTCTCCTGCAGCATCATGATGAACTGCAGGGCGGTCAGCTGACCGTCGCCGGTGGTGGCGTTGTCCGACAGGATGACATGGCCCGACTGCTCGCCGCCGATGTTCCAGCCGCTGCGGCGCATCTCTTCCAGAACCAGACGGTCGCCGACGCCGGTGGTCTTGACTTCGATGCCGTGGGGGCGCAGGTAAGCTGCCAGACCCATGTTGGACATGATGGTGGCCACAACGCCGCCCTTGAGCTTGTTCTGGCTCTTGAGATAAACCGAAAGCAGAGCGAGAATGTCGTCGCCGTCGATCATATTGCCCTTTTCGTCGCACATCAGGCAGCGGTCGGCATCGCCGTCGAAGGCAACGCCCAGCGTATAGTCGCCATTTCTGACCATCTCGCGCAGCTTGCCCATGTGGGTCGAGCCGCAGCCGTTGTTGATATTAACGCCGTCGGGCTCGCAGGCCATAAAGTCGCAGTCGAGGCCCAGTTCGGGGAAGATCAGCTTGGCTGTGTGGGAAGAAGCGCCGTTGGCGCAATCGAAGAGGACCTTCATGCCACCGGCCTTCTTGCCGCCGGCCGAAGCGACAAGGAAACGGCTGTAGCGCGCATTGCCCTCGGCCTTCATATCATGGATGCGGCCCAGGTCGGCGCCGTTCTTGAGGGCCTCGCGGGGCAGTTCATCCATCAGACTTTCGATCTCGGCCTCCTGGCTGTCGTCCAGCTTATAGCCGGAGCCGGCAAAGATCTTGATGCCGTTGTGTTCAAAGGGGTTGTGGGACGCCGAAATGACCACACCGGCATCCATCTTCTCTTCACGGCTCAGCCATGCAACGGCAGGTGTGGGCATAACGCCCAGCAGATAGACGTCGCCGCCGCAGGCGGTAACACCGGCAGCCAGTGCGCTCTCCAGCATATCGCCCGAGATACGGGTGTCCTTGCCGATGCAGACCTTAGGGGCGCGGCCCAGGCTCTTGGTCATGCTATAGGCCAGTGCGGCGCCGATATCATAAGCCATCGACGCGGTCAGTTCGACGTTGGCAACGCCTCTGACGCCGTCGGTTCCGAAATATTTACCCATAATTATCTAACTCCTAACGATCAAAGTTCAAGCTGGCCTTCAAAGGGAATGCCCAGATGCTTATAAGCCTTCTGGGTGGCGCAGCGTCCGCGGGGGGTGCGGTTGAGGAAGCCGATCTGCATGAGATAAGGCTCGTAGACGTCTTCCAGAGTGACCGCCTCTTCACCGATGGTGGCGGCCAGTGTGTCGAGGCCGACGGGACCGCCGGCAAAATTGTAGATGATACTCTCCAGCATGCGGCGGTCGGTAGCATCGAGGCCCAGCGGATCGATATCCAGGGCATTGAGGCCGCGCATGGCAACCTCCTTGGTGATGACGCCGTCGCCCATGACCTGGGCGAAATCGCGTACACGCTTGATCAGGCGGTTGGCCAGACGGGGCGTACCTCTCGAGCGGCGGGCCAGCTCCAGAGCGCCCTCTTCGTCGATGGAAATGCCCAGAATGCCGGCCGAGCGCTTGACGATACCGGCCAGCTGCTCGGGGCTGTAGAGCTCCAGGCGGGAGATGACGCCGAAACGGTCGCGCAGAGGGGCCGAGATCTGGCCGGCACGGGTGGTTGCGCCGACCAGCGTAAACTTGGGCAGGTCGAGGCGGACCGAGCGTGCAGCCGGGCCTTTGCCGATGATGATGTCAAGGGCAAAGTCCTCCATGGCCGGATATAAGACTTCTTCGACGCTGCGGTTCAGACGATGGATCTCGTCGATGAACAGCACGTCGTTTTTATTGAGGTTGGTCAGCAGTGCTGCCAGGTCGCCTGCCTTTTCGATGGCAGGGCCCGATGTGATGCGGATATTGACCCCCATCTCGGCGGCAATGATGCCGGCCAGAGTGGTCTTGCCCAGACCGGGCGGGCCATAGAGCAGTACATGGTCCAGCTGGTCGCCGCGGCCCTTGGCCGCCTGAATGAAGATCGAAAGATTTTCCTTGACCTTCTCTTGACCCACATAATCGCTCATGGTCTTGGGACGCAGGGAGACTTCGGCCTCGTCCTCATGGGTAAAGGTGCTGGTGACGATGCGCTCTTCCTGCGCCTGGTCGTTGTTGAATGCGATGGCCAATGGTATCCCTCCTTAAAACAGCTTCTTGAGGGCGGCGCGAACGATCTCGTCGACCGACAGGGATGCCGTATCGACGCCCTTGAGGGCGGCCAGCGCCTCGGCCCGGGAATAACCCAGTACCATCAGGGCAGCCACAGCATCGTCGGCTGCGCTTCCGGCCACAGGCGTGGGATTGATATCCTCGACGGTCAGGCCGGTGGATGCGCTCTCCAGCTGACCCTTGGACATTCTGTCCTTAAGCTCCAGAATGATGCGCTGAGCCAGCTTCTTGCCTACGCCGGGTGCGGCCAGAATGACCTTCTGATCGTCGGTCAATACAGCCAGCGCCAGCTTGGAAGGGGTGGTGACGCCCAGGATCGACAGTGCCGCCTTGGGGCCGACGCCCGAAATGCCGATGAGCAGCTTGAAGCAATCGAGCTCCTCACGGGAAATAAAGCCGTATAAATCAAATATAGAATCGCGAACGTGCAAATATGTATAAAAAGTCGCCGTGTCTCCCATCTGAGCCTGACTTGAAGAGGTCAGAGAGGTCATGATGCCGTAGCCCACGCCGCCGGCATCGATGACGACCAGGCCGGGCTCGCTCAGGGCGACCTTTCCGCGGATAAAATAAAACATGTGGTTTCCCTCATTTTCATGGCCTTTTCACGGTTTGAAAACACTCAAACCGAAAAATGCTCATATTCTATAGAATTATACCACAGTTCAGACGTATAGACAATAAAACTTGTTCCGCAAAAAAGGCGCTTTTCGCGCCTTTTTATGATTTGTTCACTTTTTTTCGCCCAGTTTTCCCAGTTCTGCCGCCAGCAGCGAGCCGGAAGTATGGCCATGGCAGATGGCGATGGCCAGGGCGTCGGCGGCGTCGTCGGGACGCGGAACGGTTTTCAGGCCCAGCAGCGAACGGGTCATTTCCATCACCTGCTTCTTCTCGGCACGACCGTAGCCGACCACCGACTGCTTGACCTGCAGAGGGGTATACTCGTAGGTAGCCACATTTTTCTGGGCACAGGCCAGCAGAATGACCCCTCGTGCATGGCCGACCTGAATGCCGGTGGTCACATTTGTATTGAAAAACAGCTGCTCGATGGCCACCGCATCGGGCTCGAAGGTCTCCAGAAGGGTATTCATATCCTGATAGATCTCCACAAGACGCTGCGGAAAGGGGTCTCCGGCCGCCGTGGTGATGGCGCCGTGGCCCATATATCGGATCCTGCCCCGATCGTATTCAATTACACCATAGCCGACAATGCCATAGCCGGGGTCGATGCCTAAAATGCGCATAGTTCACCTGTGCCTTTCAAAGGAGATAACTCTATGATATAATATTTTCAAACAAAAATAAAGGACTGACAGCCTGTGAATAAACAATACCTGCTTTTTGATCTCGACGGCACCCTGACCGATCCCCAGGAGGGCATCACCAACTCGGTGGCCTATGCCCTGTGCCAGTACGGCATCATCGAAGACCCCAAAAACCTTACCAATTTCATCGGCCCGCCCCTGCACATCGGCATGCGCGACTTCTATGGCTTTGATGAAGAAAAGGCCTTCGAGGCCGTGGCCCACTACCGCGTCTATTTCGCCGATAAAGGCATTTTTGAAAATGCCGTCTTCGACGACGTACCCGAAATGCTGCAAGATCTGCGCAAGGCCGGAAAAACGATCGTTCTGGCCACCTCCAAGCCGGAGGTCTATGCCAGACAGATCCTCGACCATTTCGATCTGTCCCAATACTTCGACCATATCTGCGGCGCCACCATGGACGGCACCCGTTCTCTCAAGGCCGACGTCATCACCTACGCGCTGGAGACGGCCGGTATTCCCGATAAGGCCCAAGCCGTTATGATCGGCGACCGTCACCACGACATCGAAGGCGGCATCGCAAACGGCCTCGAGACGGTCGGCGTCCTCTTCGGCTACGGCAGCTGTGACGAACTGAAAGCCGCCGGCGCCCACCATATCGTATCGTCTGTTGCAGAATTACATACACTGCTGAAAGGAGAATAAACATGAAACCCGAATCGAGCGTCATTTTCTTCCCCTGCAAGGATATTGAAGAAACCAAAGCCTACTACACCGAAGTTCTCGGCCTGCCCATCTACAAGGATCTGGGCGCCACCGTATGGTTCGACTGCGGCTACGGCTATCTGGCCTTCGTCTACTATGGCCCCGACCGTGCGATGGCCACCGGACAGTGCATTTCCTTCAATCTGCCCTCGACCGAAGATGTCGACCGTATGTATGAGAAGATCCAGGCTCTGCCGGTCATCGGCCTCAAGGGCGCACCGCAGAAGCATCCCCGCTTCCCGGTCTATTCCTTCTTCTTCTCCGATCCCAACGGCTATACATTGGAGTATCAGAAGCCTTTGGACTAATGCACACACAGCTTCATATATCCTCTTTCCGAGTGCAAACAACCCCGTGTTGATAACACGGGGTTGTTTTTATATCAGAATATGTCGAATCGTATTCGAAATCCCTTACAGGCCACGGATCAGGCTCTTGTAGAACTCGACGCCCAGGCCCAGGCAGCTCTGGTGGATCTTCTCGCCGGCATTGTGCATACGACCGTAGATCTCGCTGTCCATGACAAAGGGCATGAACTTGAAGATGTTGTCACAGACCGGCTCGTAATGACGGGAGTCGGTGGTGATGGTCTGAATACCGGGAATGCAGGGCAGGCCGGGATACTTCTCTTCAATAACGGCGCAGATGGCCTTGTAGGCTGCGCTGTCGGTGGAAGCGATGGCCGAAGCCGGGGTTTCCAGCATGGGCTCGATCTCGATATCCAGGTCGGCGACCAGCGACTGCAGATATTTGCGGATACTCTTGGGGGTATCGCCCTGCAGAATACGGGCATTGACCACCGCCTCGGCGGTGCCGGGCAGAACATTGGGGGCCGACGAACCCTTGACCTGTGTGCAGGCAAAGGTGGTGCGGAAGAAGGGATTGATGGTGGGCACATCACGGAATACGCGATAGAGCAGCGGCTTGGAGAAGGGCAGATTGCAGACCGTGAAGCGATGCAGGAAGCGCATGGCCGGGGCCGAGCGCTCCATATTCTCTTCGATAACATCCAGCAGTCTTGCCTTGGGGGGCGCTGCCTCGATGCGGCAGATGGCCTCGGCCAGTATGCCCACCGCCGAATGGCGGGGCGGGACCGACGAATGACCGGCCTGACCGTGGGCGGTCAGCTTAAAATAGGTGCAGCCCTTTTCACCGACGCCGATCAGGGCAGCCGGGAAACGCTTGCGACCGAAATGCTCTTCGGTGATATAGCCGCCTTCATCGATGACCGTTTCAAACCTGACGCCGCGCTTCTGCAGCAGCTCGGAGATCTTGGCTGCGCCTTCGGCGCCGCCGATCTCTTCATCGTGACCGAAGGCAAACCAGATGTCGCGTGTGGGGGTATAGCCCTCCTTCAGCAGGCTCTGGATGGCCTCAAACAGGCCGATGACAACATTCTTGCAGTCGATGGCGCCGCGGCCGACGATATAGCCTTCCTCGTCGATCTCGCCGGCAAAGGGATCCACATCCCCCCAGCCGTCGCCGGGCGGGACAACGTCCATATGGCCGCAGAAGAGGATGGGCAGCTTGTCGGTCTTGCCCTTGGTCTTCCAGCGCAGCAGCAGGCTGGCGCCGGTGGTGGGCAGGAACTGCAGCTCTTCAAAGACATCGGCATAGCGCTCGTCCAGATAGTCGCGCAGCTTGTCCATGGCCACCTTATCCCCCGATACGGTGGGAATACGAATGGCGGCCTGCAGGCTCTCGACAGCGTGCTTGGTCAGCTCGGGATCGGGCGTCATGCGCTTAAGAGGAGAGCTGCGCTTGAGATGCCGTCCGGCCAGCAGAGTA
Source organism: Clostridia bacterium (assembly GCA_017396925.1). Lineage (GTDB taxonomy): Bacteria > Bacillota > Clostridia > Oscillospirales > Butyricicoccaceae > RGIG1902. The sequence continues at coordinate 12,384 of JAFQKM010000063.1, read as the reverse complement.
CGCGCAATACCGACGATCAGGCAGACAGCAATGAATACAAACAGCACAAAGCTGACCCATCCGCCGAAGACTGCCATAAAGTTGCTTCGGGTGATGACCAGCCAGGCATACAGATTTCTCAGAAAACTCATGCAAGGATCTCCTTTACACGGGCGACATCCCGGGAGATCTGCGCCACCAGTTCCTCTTTCGATGCAAAGGTCTGCTCGGGACGCAGGAAGTCTACCAGGGAAAGTTCGATATCGGCGTCATAAAGATCGCCGCTGAAATCCAGAATATTAAACTCGACCACCGGTGTTGTCAGACCAAAGGTCGGACGGATACCGATGTTGATGGCTGTGCGGAAGGTTCCCGCATCGGTGCGCAGCCATGCGGCATAGACGCCGAAACGGGGCACCAACATACCGGGAACCAGCTCGATATTGCCGGTGGGGAAGCCCAGACGGCGGCCGACGCCGCGGCCATGGACGACCGTACCCTGCAGGGTATATTCATGCCCCAGCAGGCGTGTGGCCAGCGCCACATCTCCCGATGCGATCAGCTTGCGGATCATGGTCGAGCTGACCGTATCGCCGTTGTGTACAACGGGGAAGCAGACATGGCATTCAAAGCCGTATTTCTTACCCAGCACCTCCAGCAGATGGCCATCGCCCAGACCCTTGGCGCCAAAGGTATAGTTCTCGCCGCAGACAACAGCTGCGCAGTGATACTGCCCGATCAGGATATCGCGGACGAAATCTTCGGCAGGCATCACAGCCATCCCGGCATCAAAGGGCAGCATATAAACCTCTTCGATGCCCTGCTTGCGGATATATTCCTCACGGCGGACATTGGTCGTGATCAGCTGGGAGGGTTTCTGGGTTAAAAATGCTCTGGGTTGATTGGCGAAGGTGACAACGATGGGGGTATATCCCTTCTCGTGTGCAACCTTGACCGCAGTCTGTAAAATGCGCTGGTGTCCGCGATGGACACCGTCAAAAAAGCCCAGGGCGATCACTGTTTTTCTCATGGACGATCACCCGTATAAAAAGTTTTTTCATAGAACAGGGCAGGTGCGCCGCCAACAGCCAGCCTGCCGCTTCTCGACAGAACGGCAATTTTGCCATCGGGTGCATACAGGGCACAGAGGGTGTCCTGCTCGGCCGGGATCTCGCCCGACGCGATATGTTCAAGACCCACATAGGCGCCGTTGAGGGCGCGGCGCAGGCCTTCTTCATTGAGATGTACTGCCGGCAGGAAGGCAAAAATATCCTCCATGGGGCGGACGATCTCGGCGACTCTGCCTTCGGCAGCCAGTGCGGTCAGCTCATCAAAGCCAAGAGCCTGATCCAGGGTGAAATCACCCGACGACAGGCGCACCAGACTATCCATAACAGCGCCGCAGCCCAGCTTCTGACCGATGTCATGGCAGAGGGTGCGGACAAAGGTACCCTTCGAGCAGGTGACCTCAAAATCGCCGCGCTGTCCGTCGAAGCCCAGCAGATGAATATCTTCAATGCCTACGCGGCGGCTCTCGCGCTCGACCTCGATGCCCTGACGGGCCAGATCATAGAGGCGCACACCGTCCTTCTGTACGGCAGAATACATGGGCGGCAGCTGGTCGTAGCCGCCCTCAAAGGAGAGGATGGCTGCCTTTACGGTCTCGGGATCGGGAATGGCCGCACCGGTCTCCTGTACCTCGCCCCAGATATCCAGGGTATCTGACACACAGCCCAGCTTAATGCCGGCGCGGTAGGTCTTCTTGGAGGTCAGCAGATAGTCGGACGACTTGGTGGCTGCACCGATCAGAATGACCAGCACGCCTTCGGCCATGGGGTCCAGCGTACCGGCATGACCGATCTTTCTTGTCTTTAAAATGCCCCGGAGCTTGGCCACAACGTCGTGCGATGTGAAATCCCGGGGCTTGTTGAATACGATAACACCGTTAAGCATCCAGGGCCTCCTCCAGCGCAGCTGTGATGGCGCTGCGGGCCTCCTCGGCCGTCATGCCGGTCAGCGTACAGCCGGCAGCACCGGCGTGTCCGCCGCCGCCGAACTTTGCACAGACCGCCGAGACGTCGATGCCGCGGCCGCGCATGGATACCTTGAAGGCATCGCGCGACTTGACTTCGGTCAGCAAAGCGCCGATCTTTACGCCGTCGATCTGGGTCAGCAGAGAGCCCAGATTGTCGCAGTCGTCATCGGTGGCCTGCAGGCCTTCGATATAGTCGCGGGTCAGCAGGGCGGCAGCGCCTCTGCCCTCGCGGACCATCTGCATCTCAGAATAGATATGGCCCTCCAGCGCCACACGGGCACGGGTCTTGAGGCGGAAGCAGTTGTAGTTGATGGTGGCCGCATCGGCACCGGCCGCCATACAGGCAGCGGCGACGATGTGGGTATAATCGGTGGTGTTGCTGAAGCAGAAGCAGCCCGTATCGGTGGCGATGGCGGTATAGACCGCATCGGCCATCTCGCGGTCCAGTGTGCAGCCCAGCGCCAGCAGCAGATCATAGATGATCTCGCCGCAGCCGGCTGCTTCGGGACGGCAGTATCCATAGGACGCATAATCCTTGAAGGAAGGATGATGGTCGATGGCCAGGTCGATCTCGGGAAACTTTGCATCGGCATTCTGAGGCAGCAGTGCGCGGTCGGCAATGTCGATGGCGCAGACATAGCCTGCCTCGGTATTTTCGTCGGCCCACAGGCCCTCGGTCAGGGCCGCAAAACGGGGCGTCAGATCGGGATTGGGCCAGAGGTGGGCGCGCTTGCCCAGCCGGCGCAGGCCGCGGCACAGGGCAGCAGCCGATCCCAGTGTATCTCCGTCGGGACGCTTGTGGGTCAGGATGACAATGTCATCCTGACCGCGCAGCAGTTCCGTAATCTGATTAAAAGTCGTCCTCATCCAGCTCTTCCTCTTCTTCATCATGCTTGATGTCGAGATCGTTGAGCAGCTTGGAAATGTGTACGCCATAGGAGATGGAATCATCCAGCTCGAAGACCAGCTCGGGGGTATAGCGCAGGGTGAGCATGTGTGCCAGCTCACGGCGCAGGAAGCCCGAGACCGACTTGAAGCCGCGCTTCAGTTCCTTGGCATCATAGCTGCCCAAAGCCGAGACATAGACCTTGCACCAGCGCAGGTCGGGTGTGGCCTCGCAGCGGACGATGCTGAGCATACAGCCCTGCAGGCGGGGATCCTTGACGGTGGGCAGGATCTCGGATAAGGCTTTCATGATTTCTTCGTTGATTCTTGCGTTTCGGTTACCGGCCATGGTGCATCCTCCTTCTGATTACAGCTGGATCTGCTCCATGACAAAGGCCTCGACGATGTCGCCTTCCTTGATGTCATTGTAGCGTTCGAAGCTCAGACCGCACTCGTAACCGGCAGCGACCTCGCGGACGTCGTCCTTGAAGCGCTTGAGGGTAGCCAGGTCGCCCTCATGGATGACGATGTTGTCACGGACGATGCGGACCTTTTCGTTACGCTGCATCTTGCCGTCCAGGACGTAAGCACCGGCGATGTTGCCGACGCCGGAGACCTTGAAGATCTGACGGATCTCGGCATGGCCGATAACAACTTCCTTGAACTTGGGCGCCAGCATACCCTTCATGGCCTGCTCGATCTCCTCGAGGCAGTCGTAGATGATGCGGTACATACGCATATCGACATGGTCGCGCTCGGCGCGCTCGATGGCGCCGCTGTCGGGACGGACGTTGAAGCCGACGATGATGGCGTTGGAAGCCGCAGCCAGCATGACGTCCGACTCGTTGATACCGCCGACGGCAGCATGGATAACGCGGACCTGAACTTCTTCGTTGGACAGCTTCTCCAGCGAAGCCTTGACGGCCTCGGCAGAGCCGTGAACGTCGGCCTTGACGATGATGTTGAGGTTCTTCATCTGGCCCTGCTCGATCTGCGAGAACAGGTTATCCAGTGTGACCTTCTGGACCGAGCGTGCGGCGATCTCCTTCTCCTCGGCCTTGCGCTGCTCGGCCAGAGTTCTGGCCATGCGCTCGTCCTCGACGGCGTAGAAGATATCACCGGCGTTGGGAACTTCCGACAGACCGACGATCTCGACGGGGTAGGAAGGACCGGCAGCGTTGATCTTCTGGCGCTTTTCGTTGTTCATGGCGCGGACACGGCCGACCGATGTACCGGCAATAACAATGTCGCCGGCCTTCAGTGTACCGTTCTGGACCAGGACGGTGGCAACGGGGCCGCGGCCCTTATCCAGCTTGGCCTCGATGACGGTACCCTTGGCCAGACGGTTGGGGTTGGCCTTGAGCTCCTGCATCTCGGCGGTCAGCAGGACCATTTCCAGCAGGTTGTCGATGCCCTGACCCATGAGGGCAGAGATCTTGCAGACGATGGTCTCGCCGCCCCACTCTTCGGGAACCAGCTCATACTCGGTCAGCTGCTGCAGGACACGGTCGGGGTTGGCAGCTTCCTTATCCATCTTGTTGACGGCAACAATGATGGGAACGCCGGCTGCCTTGGCGTGGTTAATGGCCTCGATGGTCTGGGGCATGATGCCGTCATCGGCTGCGACGACCAGGATGGCGATATCGGTAACCTGGGCGCCGCGGGCACGCATCGATGTGAATGCGGCATGGCCGGGGGTATCCAGGAAGGTGATCTCCTTATCGTTGATGGAAACGCGGTAAGCACCGATGTGCTGTGTGATACCGCCGGCCTCGCCTGCGGTAACATGGGTGTTGCGGACGGCGTCGAGCAGAGAGGTCTTACCATGGTCAACGTGACCCATGACAACGACGACAGGTGCGCGCTCGACCAGCTCTTCGGCGGTATCTTCATGCTCGTCAAACAGCTTCTCCTCGATGGTGACGACGACCTCCTTCTCGACAACAGCACCCAGCTCCATGGCGACCAGAGAGGCGGTGTCGAAGTCGATATTCTGAGAGACCGAAGCCATAACACCCATCTTCATCAGTTCCTTGATGACGGCGGCGGCGGTCTTCTTCAGGCGCATGGCCAGATCGCCGACCGAGATCTCTTCGGGGATCTCGACCTTCAGAGGTGCCTTCTTGACCTGCTCCTGCTGGGCCTGAAGCTTGCGCATCTTCTCCTGCTCCTCGGCGCGGCGCTTGTTGTTGCCGTACTGAGAACGCTTCTGAGAGTTCTGCTTGATCTTCTGCTTGCCCGAATTGTTCTGCATCTTGTCTACGTTGTCGGGCGCCAGGGTATCCATGCGCTCGTCATACTTCTCCAGGTTGACCGAAGAGCCGCGTGTGTCGACATAGTGGACTCTGGGGCCCTTGGATGCAGGCTGCTGCTCCTGCTTCTTTTCGGGAGCCTTGGGCTGCTCCTGTACCTTGGCAGGTGCCTGATTGCCGGCAGGACGCTGCTGGGGACGGTCGTCCTTGCGGGGACGCTGCTCGCCGCCCTGGCGCTGCTCGGGCTTGCCGCCGCGGTTCTGGCCGGCATTCTGATTTCTGCCTTCCTGCTTGCCCTCGGACTTCTTGCCTTCAGGCTTCTTTTCCTCGGCCTTCTTGGCCTCGGACTTTGCGGCCTTGGCGGCCTTTGTGGCTTCCAGTGCAGCCATCAGATCGGCAGCCTGGCGGCCCTGTGTCAGGCTCTCGAAAACAACATCCAGCTCTTCCTCGTTGAGGGCCTGGGCGTTGCTCTTGGGTGCCTTGAGATACTTACCGAGGATCTCGGAGATCTCTTTATTGCTCAGTCCGAAGTCCTTGGCGACCTCGGACAGCTTGTATTTGATCATCATAGGTTATTTCCCCCTTTTCGAACTATTGGCCTTGCCTGCGAGCTTCTTGGCCTTGCGGCGCTTCTCGCGGGCCAGCTTCTGCTCCAAAAGCGCAGTCAGCTCTGTCATTTCCAGCTTCTTGCTCAAGGTGATGGCAAGGCCGGTATCACATACGGCGGCGACGGCACAGCTGCCGACGCCCAGCGCCTCGCCAAGGTCTTTCTTGGTGATGCCGGGTCGGAGGATGGGTACCTCCTTGCGCTCGACGGCCGATTCCATCCACTTGACGGTATTGGCCGCTGTATCGTCGGGCAGCAGCACGATGCGTGCCTTACCCTTCACACAGCTTTCGGCAACATCGTCTGCGCCAACGGCCAGATGGCCGGCGCGGCGAATCAGGCCGACAAATGTCAGGATCTCGTTATTGTCCATCTGTTGCCTCCATTTCCTGCTGCTCGAACTGACGCCGCAGTTCGGCAAAGGCCTCGTCGGGTATATCGCACTCGAGAGCTCTTGCCAGCGCACGGCTCTTGACGGCCTTTTCCAGACACTTCAGATCCTTGCAGATATAAGCGCCTCTGCCCGAGACCTTTCCCTTGGCGTCATATAAAACCTCTCCGGAGGGGGTGCGGACCACCCTCGCGAGGGCATACTTTTCCTTTTTTTCACGGCATGCTGCGCACTGCCGCATGGGTGTTTTCTTTGGCATAGAGCCTCCCGATTTATGATCTGCCGGCGAACCGTTTCCGGTTTCGCTCTGACAGGTAGATTGCGGTGTTTTTGCCCGGCACATATCCGTGCAAAAACATATTATGAAATATATAATCTGTAATTACTGTGCCTGCGACTGAGGCTTAATGTCGATCTTATAGCCAGTGAGTTTAGCTGCAAGACGTGCATTCCGGCCCATTCCCCACAAAATCTACGATTTTGCAGGGACCCCTTCGGATCCAATAGATTTCCGCCGAATGAATCGCCGGAAATCGGCGCCGCTTATCGCGGCGGCACACCGAAGTGTGCGGAAGGCCAGCTGTAATTACTGTGCCTGCGACTGAGGCTTGATATCGATCTTGTAGCCGGTCAGCTTCGCAGCAAGACGTGCATTCTGGCCTTCCTTGCCGATGGCCAGGGACAGCTGATCGTCGGGAACGATAACGGTGCAGCTCTTGCCATCTTCCATCAGCTGGACAGAGATGACATCGGAGGGCGACAGGGCCTCGGCGATAAACTGAACGGGATCTTCGGAATACTTGATGATATCGATCTTCTCGCCCTTCAGCTCGTCGACAATGGCCGAAACACGGCCGCCCTTGGGGCCAACGCATGCGCCGATGGGATCGACATTCTCATCAGCCGAGTAAACAGCGATCTTGGTTCTGGAACCTGCCTCACGGGCGATGCTCTGAACAACAACGGTGCCGTCGTGGATCTCGGGAACTTCCAGCTCAAACAGGCGCTTGACCAGGCCGGGATGGGTTCTGGAAACAACGATCTGGGGGCCCTTGCCGACGTTGCGGACTTCGACAACATAGACCTTGACGCGGTCGCCCTCGCGGAGGACTTCGCCGCGGATCATTTCCTGGGCACTCAGCAGGGTCTCGGTCTTGTCTCTGGGACCGGCGATCTCGATGCTGGCGTTGCCGTAGCGTGTATCGATACGGGTGACGGTGGCGGTGAGGATCTCGTGCTCCTTGGAGGCAAACTCCTCAACGATCATGCCGCGCTCGGCCTCGCGGATACCCTGGATAATGACCTGCTTTGCGGTCTGGGTAGCGATGCGGCCGAAATCAGCAACCTCGACCTCGATGCGGATCTGATCGCCCAGCTGGGGATTGGTTGCATATTCCATCGCGTCTTCGATGGTGATCTCGCTGGCGGGGTTATCGTCGTATTCCACGACGGTCTTAACAGCGTGCATGGAAATGGCGCCGGTGTTCTCGTCGATGTTGACGAACAGATTGTCCAGAGCAGTGCTCTGGGTGGTGGACTTGTGCATAGCCTTATAGGCTGCTGCCAGGGCCTGAGAAATTCTGTCGAGCATATAAGCCTTCTTGATGCCCTTTTCCTTCTCCAGGTCCTCAAGCGCTTTGATCATCTCGATGTTCATGACTTCTTTTTCTCCTTTTAAAATTCAAAATGCAGCTTGACCATGGCGACAGCGCTCATCTCAAGCTCTAACAGGTTGCCGTTTTGTTCCAGAACGATCTTGTCGTCCTCCTTGCGGACCAGTGTGCCGCAAAGACCCATTACGCCGTCGCGTGCCTTGTAGAAGGACACATCGACTTCCTTGCCGGTCGCCCAGGCGAAATGCTCGGGACGGACGATCCTGCGTTCCAGGCCGGCCGAAGATACGGTCAGCGTATAGGGCGGAAGGCTGTCAAACTGCTTCTCGTCCAGGAACGGATCGAGTGCGCGGCTGATCTTCTCGCAGTCTTCTACGAAGACGCCCTCTTCACGGTCTACAAATACCGAGAGCATATAGCTTCTGCCCTCTTTTTCAAAGGTCACATCCCACAGCGAGAGACCCTCGGCCTCGCACAGGGGCAGACACTTTTCGGTGACCTTGCGGATCAGTTCTTTTGTCTGCATTGAAAAACCTCCCCCTTCAAAAATCGGATCTTTTGGTTTCAGAAATAGTTCGTAATATAACGAAGAAAGAGTGGGGCATTCCCCACTCTTTCCAAAAACGTTACTCACTTACGCGTAAAGTATAGCATTATTTTTTACCCATTGCAAGCACTTTACACAACAAATCGCTCTTTTTGGGCGTTTTGACCCAAATCTGCAAAGTTTTTTCCTGAAAACAGGCGGTTTTTTAGCGTTCGAAACGACCCTTGAGCAGCGCTGTGCCCTGATCGGCGGCGTGAACGCCCTTGGCCATGACATGGACGATGTCCAGATCCTCGTTAAGGACAACCAGGTCGGCGTCGGCGCCGGCCTGCAAGCAGCCCTTGACGCCTTCCTTGCCGATGACCTTGGCAGGATTGCAGGTCAGGAACATGAGTGCGGTCTCGAGGGGGATCTCTTCCTTGAAGACGCAGTTCTTCAGCTCGATGAGCAGGACCTTGGGCGAGGTATAGTCGAGGCCGATGCATTCGCCCTTTTCATTGAAACGGGGCTGGCTGCCGCAGCCGTCGCTGGAGATGGTCAGGCTCTCAGGGGCGGCGCCGCTGCGCAGAGCATAGGCGATCATTTCGCTGGCCGACTTGTCGGAAATGGCAGGATCGCTGGCCGTGATGTCGATACGGCCGCCCAGCTCGGTCAGCTTGACGCCCTGGCTGACCAGGGGGATATTGCGGCCCATATGGGTGGGCAGGAAGGTCTTGACGGGGATCTCGGTATGGTCGATGGCGTAGAGCACGTCATTGAGCATATTGCGGCCCAGGCCGACATGCATGGTCAGCAGGCCGGCTTTGCCCGACAGCAGACCGCCCATACGGGTATCGGAGGCCAGGCGGATCAGCTCGTCGCAGCTCAGATTGGAAGCGCGGTGGTCGCTGATGGCAACCTTGCAGCCGATGCATTCATCGATCAGCATGATGTCGCGGATGACGCTGCCGGTCAGGTTGGGCGAGGGATACTGGTAAGCGCCGGTCAGCATATAGCAGGTCATACCCTCTTCGTTCAGGGCCTTGCACTTACTCAGCAGATTCTCCAGGCTGCGGGAGGTGCCGTCGGTGCCCAGCATGCCGACACAGGTGGTAACACCGTTGAGCAGCAGCTCCGACAGGGCGATCTCGGGTACGCGGGAGGAGGGGCCCTGCTCACCGCCGCCGCCGGTGACGTGTACGTGCAGATCGATCAGGCCGGGGGCCACGATCATGCCGCGTGCATCGTAGACATCGACGTCGGGCAGATCGTCATAGCCCTCGATGTTCTCTTCGATGCGTGTGATCTTGTTGCCGCAGATCAGAATGTCGCGCAGGCCCAGATGCTCGGGTGCATAGACGTTGGCATTCTTGATCAGTTTGATCATCTTATCCATAAGTTCAACCTCCATATTTTATCTCTCCGCAGGCAGCTGCCATACGGGAAGCTTGGTTTTCAGATCAAATGCCGCAAGGCAGGCTTTCTGCCCCGGCTCAATGGCGGGCACATCCATGCCCATGACGCGGTAGGGCACATCGATGGCCGCATAGAGGGCGGCTTCCAATGGGATGCCCCAGTTTTCCAGATTGAAGATGGTCTGCCCCACGCTCTGGACGGCGCCGGCAATGGTGCCGTCGGCCAGACGGGCGCAGCCGTCAGTCTCGATGCCCATGGTCTTGAAGCTGTCGGAAATCACGCAGACGCGGCCCTTGTACAGCTCAAAGGCCATACGAACGACCGGCGGCGACACATGATAGCCGTCGCAGATCAGCTCGACCACCACATCCTTGCGATCGAAGGCCGCACCCAATACGCCGCTCTCGCGGTGATGCAGGCCGTTCATGGCATTGAAAAGATGGGTGACGTGGCGGCAGCCGCGGTCGAAGGCCGCCATGGCCTGCGCATAGGTGGCCTCGGTATGGGCGACCGATGTACGGATCCCCTGCCCTTCCAGCCACTCGATGAGGTCCAGCGCTCCCGGCTGGGCCGGGTCGACGTCGACCATGGCGATGTGGCCAAGACCGATCTCTTCCAGCAGCCTCCGATCGGGCAGAGTCAGGCAGTTTTCGTCATGGGCGCCCTTTTTGCCCACACCGAAGAAGGGACCTTCGAGGCGAAGTCTGACGTCGGGCAGGCGCTTTGCCATCTCGGAATAAGCCTCCCACGGCGACGAGATGATGGTGGGCAGGAAAAATCCCACGCCGGTGCTTGTATAATAATCGGCCATTTCTGCCAGATCGGCAGCATCGGCCTCGGTAAAATCGATGTTCAGGCAGCCATGCGTATGGATATCGGCCAGCATGGGGGTCAGCAGCAGGCCGGTGCAGTCGAGGGTCTCTTCCCCATCGATCTGCGGCGCGACTGCCGTGATGACGCCGTTCTGCACCTCCACATCCAGCCGCTCGATACGGCCGCTGCGATAGACCGATCCATTCTGATAGATCATGCCTTCGCCGCCTCTCCGAATGCCAGTGCGGCAGCGCCCAGCAGGCCGGCCCGATTGCCGGTCTCGGCCCCACGGATCTCCACCGATCCGTAGGAAGCGAGGATATGCTCGGGCAGCGTCTCGCGAATGATATCGACGATGGCCGGATCGCTCATAACACCGCCGCCCAGAATGACACGGGGCGGATCAAAGACATGGATCAGCCCGGCCAGACCGACACAGACCTCGTCGGCCCATGCGCTGACAGCTGCCATCAGCCAGGGATCCCCGCCCATCTTTTCAGCGATGATGCGGCCGCTGGCATAGGCCGGATCGACCTCCATGGCCATGCGCACCAGCGCTGTTACCGATGCATATTCCGAATAGCAGCCCTGCTTGCCGCAGGGGCAGGGACGCCCGAAAGCATGGGTGGCCACATGGCCGATCTCGCCGGCCATATTGCGGCTGCCGCGGTATAGATCCCCATTCAGATAGAGTGCGCCGCCGATCGAAGTGCCGTAGGTCAGGCAGACAAAATCGCTGCATCCGCGGCCGGCGCCGAACTTGGCTTCGCCCAGCGCGGCGGCATTGACGTCGTTTTCCACAACGACCGGCACGCCCAGCACGCTGCCGATCTCTTCGGCCAGCGGTTCGTTGTCCCGATAGCCCAATGCGGCACTGCTGAAAATCACAACACCCTGTTTATAATCGACCAGGCCGGCCGTGCTGATACCGACAGCCGCATAGCCGCTGTAGCCCCTGGCCGCTTCCAGAATACCTTCCGCGATGACCGCCGGTGTGGGCAGCTCGCGGAAATCGATCAATTCTCCGTTGTCACAGACGAGGGCCGACTTGATGGCCGTTCCCCCGACGTCGATGGCCAGTACCTTCATATTCCCTTGACCTCCCGTACAAACTGCCTGAGTGTTTCTTCATTGGTGCGGCCGTAACCTGCCTGCGGCGGTACATCGGGCGTAAAGGATACCCGATCGGAAAATCCCTCGCTGGGGTCGAGCAGCCGCAGCTGGCCGCCCGAGGTATGTACCTGATCGCAGCCTGTGCGGCGGCAGAGCTCTACGGCATTGTTCAGGCGAATGCCGCTGCCCGGCAGGATCTCGATGGCGCCGCCGGCAAAGCGCACCATTTCGGCCAGCGTATCCACAGCCTGTGGAGCGGTGGCGGCAAAACCCGAAGTCAATATACGGGTGACCCCCAGATCGATCAGCTGGGAAAGGCTGCGCTTCCAGTTGGTCTCGATCAGATCGAAGGCGCGGTGGAAGACCGTCTCCCGGCCCTCGGCCACCTCGACCATACGGCGGGTCAGCCCCAGATCGATCTTCCGATCCTCGGTCAGTGCGCCGAAGACGATGCCGTCGGCCCCGGCGCCCAGCATACTCTGGGCGTCCAGCAGCATAACGACCTGCTCGGCCGCGCTGTAGCAGAAGCCGCCCTCGCGGGGGCGGACCATGGCCATCACCGGAATACCGGCCTTTTTCGCCTCGACGACGGTGCCCACACTGGGGGTCAGGCCGCCAAAATACAGGCAGGAGGAAAGCTCGGCGCGGTCGGCGCCGCAGCGGGCCGCAATAGCCACATCCTCGGCACTGCCGCAGCAGATCTCGATCTTGATTTTATGATTCACGAGAGGAACACCTCTTTTATCTGTTTCTT
>JAFQKM010000062.1 GCA_017396925.1 Clostridia bacterium | reverse complement strand
ATCCTCTTCGATCTGGGTGCCGAGTATAAGAATTACGCATCCGACGTTTCCCGTACCTTCCCCGTCGGCGGTAAGTTCACCGACCGTCAGAAGGATCTCTTCAAGATCGTCCGCGAGGCCATGAACGTGGCGGCCGACAAGATGCGCCCCGGCAATCTGCTGCGCGATTCCCAGCAGGCCGTCATCGACTACTATAAAAAGGCCCTGCGCAGCATCAAGCTGATCTCCGACGACAGCGAGGTCGGCAAGTATTATTACCACGGCGTTTCCCATTCTCTGGGCCTTGATACCCACGATCCCCACGACCGCACGGTCTATGCCCCCGGCATGGTGGTTTCCAACGAACCCGGCCTCTATATCAAGGAAGAGGGCATCGGCATCCGCCTGGAGAACGATATGCTGGTCACCGAAGGCGCAGCCGTCGACCTGATCGGCAACCGCCTGCTCGACATCGACGAGATCGAGCAGATCATGGCAAGATAACAAGTATTATATTTATTAAAGGAGATATACCACAATGGCAATCGATAACCTGACCGTCAAGTACGGTTATGTATGGGATGCGCTGAACGAAGAACAGCGCAAGGAAGTTATGACCATGGGCGAAGACTACAAGGCCTTCATGGATGCTTCCAAGACCGAGCGCACCTGCACCAACGAGCTGGTCAAGCGCGCCGAGGCTGCCGGCTTTGTTAACATCGACAATGTCACCGAGCTGAAGGCCGGCGACAAGGTCTACAGCGTTGCCCGCGGCAAGAATGTCACCATGGCCGTCATCGGCAGCGAGGAAGTCGCCAAGGGCGTTTCCATCGTTGGCTCGCACATCGACTCCCCCCGCCTCGACCTCAAGGCCAACCCCCTGTACGAGGCTGAAGGCATGGCTCTGCTGAAGACACACTACTACGGCGGCGTCCGTAAGTACCAGTGGGTCGCCCGTCCTCTGGCCCTCTACGGCATCGTCATCAAGGCCGACGGCACATCGGTCGAAATCGCCATCGGCGACGACGAAAACGATCCCGTCTTCTACATTTCCGACCTGCTGCCCCACCTGGCTGCCGACCAGAACAAGAAGACTCTGGCCGAAGGCATCGGCGGCGAAGACCTCAACGCTATGATCGGCTCGCTGCCCATGGGCGACGAGAAGGCCGAGATCCGCTTTAAGAAGAATGTCCTGACCCTGCTCAACGAGAAGTACGGCATGGTCGAGGAAGACTTCGTATCGGCCGAGCTGGAGCTGGTTCCTGCCGGTAAGGCGCGCGACATCGGCCTCGACCGCGGCTCGATCGCCGCCTACGGCCACGACGACCGCGTCTGCGCCTACACCTCCATGCAGGCCCTGTTCGAGGTTGCCGATCAGCCCCTGAAGAAGACCGCCATCGCCCTCTTTGTCGATAAGGAAGAGGTCGGCTCCAACGGCAACACAGGTATGCACTCCCGCTATTTCGCCAACCTGCTGGGCACCATGATCGAGCTGCAGAAGGGCTCCTGCTCCGGCTTCGACATCGACCGCTGCATGGCCAAGAGCGCCCTGCTGTCCTCCGACGTTGCTGCTGCATCCGATCCCAACTGGCCCGGCGTTGCCGAAGCACGCAACACCGCTTACCTGGGCAAGGGCGTAACCATCGTCAAGTACACAGGTTCCCGCGGTAAGGGCGGCTGCAACGACGCCAATGCCGAGTTCGTCGGCGAAGTCCGCAAGTGCCTCAACGATGCCGGTGTTACCTGGCAGACCAGCGAGCTGGGTAAGGTCGACCAGGGCGGCGGCGGCACCATCGCCTTCATCCTGGCCAATGCCGACATGGATGTTGTCGATATCGGCGTTCCCGTCCTGTCCATGCACGCCCCCTTCGAAGTCATCTCCAAGGCCGACCTGTACAGCACCGCTCAGGCCTACAGAGCATTCTATCTGAGATAAGTTCATACATACCCATAAGCAAAGCCCGGTCCGTCACGGACCGGGCTTTTTTTATGCCTGCATACGAAAATGAATATTTACACGATGCGGGCAGCTGTAAAGTTAGGTGTAAACCACAAAGATATTCTGTTGGCTTTCGATTTGCGTTTTTTGTAAATCGATGAAACGGAGCGTTGCTTTTCGACTGGTGTTTTTTGCCGAGTGAGAGAAGAAAATATACAACAAAAGGGGAAACGATGTCTTTATCCGAGTTAAGTTTTTGAAAAGATGATGCAACTGGCCAAAAGACACCATTTTGGAACGCCGATGGAACGAGGAACGCCAAAAAAATGAAAAAATCTGTAAAAGGAACGCACTTGGAACAAAGACGGAACCAAAGGGGAACCGAAAGGGAACCGGCCGGGAACAGATGGTATGTATAATATTCATATAGATTGAACGGCTATGCCGACGGGAGGTGACGAAGGATGCCCTATAAAAAGATCCGACAGATCATGGCCGACCACACCGGCTGCGACCCGAAAAGAATCCATATGGAATCTTCGTTCGGAGAGCTGGGGATCGACCTCACAGAGGACGTTGAACTGCTGATGGCACTGGAAGATGCCTTCGGCATCGAGATCGAGCGCGAAGCGCAGTCGGTCTGGGATCTGGTCAAGCTGATCAGCGACCAGAGCGTACTTTAAAAGTACAATCGTAAAACAGGAAATCGTAAGGAAAGAATGTGACGCGCATGACCGCAGCGGTAAAACAGGCTATGGCTGCCGCCCTCTGCATCCTGCAGCTGGGCTCGGGCGGCGTCAAGGACAGGGTCCGCGACGTGGCCGACAGCCGAAGAGAGGCCGAAATCACAAATGAATACTACGGCATGCCCGAAGCCGATGCGGCGCGCATCGAGGTTCCTGAAATGGAAGAGGCCGATGCTCCCGAGGTCGTCGAGGTCAGGGTTCCCGAATGTGCCGTCTGCGGTGCAGAAGGACACACCGCCGAGGCCTGCCGCAAGGCCGCCGTCCTCGCCTCCATCGAGCGCGGCGCCAAGGGACGGTTTTCCATCCCCGAGGTCGGCGTTGATGTGGCCCTCTTTGAAAGCAGCGCCCAGAGCGTCGTCGACCGTGCCGACAGTGCCGGTCTTTTTTATGCCCTGGGACAGAACCTGATCGCCGACCATAACTATCAGGGATTTGATGCCATTCGCCGCTGCAAGGTCGGCACCGGAGCCTGCATCGAAACCGAGGACGGCAGCCTGCAGCTGACCTGCACCGGCATCACCCGCGGCACCAATACCGGCCGCGACATCATTCTGGAAAACGGCAGCTCGATCAACGGCATGAACCGCGGCGGTTATACCTGCTACACCTGCAACGAGACACGCAGCAGTGTAACAGTGGTCTTTTTTCAATAAGAGTTTTCGGTAAAATCATCTATTAAAGCGATATCAAAGAATTAAAGGAAGTACAGTAGATATGAAGTCCATGATCAAGCGTTCCATCCACAGTTTCATCTGCGCCGCCATGCTGGCCGGGCTTATGGTCACCGGTCAGGCCGCAGCGCCTGCACGTGTGGAAAAGGTTTTCAGCGAGACCATGGTCACTCTGTCCGGGACGGTCCGCACCCAACTCGCGGCTGCTGCCCAGCAGACCCTGCCTGCCACCGGCACAGGAGACGTCTTTACCAATAAGTACATCACACTCGACCGTTCCACCGCTGCCCAGGGCTATGTCCGCCTGCGTATGGATAAGGCCACCGACAAGGAAGTCCGCGTTTACCTCTACAAGGGCAGCGAATACGACGCCTTCATTCTGGACGGCAGCAAGGAATGGTATACCCTCGGTCTGACCAACGGCGACGGCGTATATACCGTCAAGGTCTACGAGCACGCCAAGGATAACCTCTTCTTCAACCGCGGCGAGGTTGCCGTCGAGGCCAGGCTGGCCGATGCCATGGCGCCCTTTAAGATGGCCAACCAGAAGATCGACTATACATCGGCCCCCAATACCGTTGCCAAGGCCGCCGAGCTGACCCGCGGCTGCAACACCGACCGCCGGAAGATCGAGGCCATCCACAGTTTCGTGGCCACCGGCATCCGCTATGACTACGACAAGGCCGCACAGAACGACAGCACCGGTTCCTTCCGCGTGCCCGATCTGGATGAGATCCTGGCTTCCCGCAAGGGCGTATGCGTCGATTATTCGGCCCTCATGTGCGGTATGCTGCGCAGCCAGGGCATTGCCGCCCGTATGGAATACGGCTATCTGGCCGGCGGCAAATACCATGCCTGGGTCTCGGCTTACGACCCCGCCGCAGGCTGGGTCCGCTTTGACCCCAGCACCTATTCGGTCGGCTATCAGGTCAACCTTTCCTGGGTAAAAAATTATATTGCAGACAATGGAAATTACAGCTGTACAGAGGTCTTTTAAAAACCTCTTATCGGCATATAATATAACAAAAAAATATAAATAATCTCCAAAATATTGAAAAAAAGAGAGGAAAAACGTGATACTTTGATTGACGAAAGACTTTCTTCATGATAGAATGAAAAGGTAATTGATAATTGTGCATTATTGCTAAAGAAAAGCCGTCTTTTCAGTATCGCATTGGGAGCATTTTATGAACGGAATCATAGGAAATTTGGAAGAGATTCTCGATAAACAGATACCGGGATTTCATCAACAATTGATCACACCAACCGCTGCACATCTGACCTATGTCGGTCGCAGCTTCTGTACCCTCGCCGGTTATGAACGGGAGGAATTGCTGGAAGCCGGCGGTTATGAAAAAATCGTCCATCCGGCAGATCAGGAGATCTATGCCGGTTTTTTGCGTACTCTGAATGAAACGGGCAGAAGCGGCTGCAATAAGTATCGTCTGGTTCGCAAAAACGGCGAGGTCATTTATGTACTGCATTCCCTCGAGGTCGAACGGCAGCCCGATGGCAGCCTCCGGGCCAATGGCACCCTGCAGGATGTCACCACCCTCTGCAAGGAAATGCTCGAGATGCAGAGTCTGCAGTTCCTCAATGATACCGTTCCCTGCGGCTTTATCAAATATACCTGCGAGAAACAGCCCCGCATTACCTATATCAACGACCGCATGCTTAAGATGCTGCGCTTCCCCAATCGTCAGGAGGATCCCGACAGCTACATGAACATTCTGGGCAGCAATGTCTTCCGTCTGTTCGCTCCGCTCGACCGTCCCAAGCTGGCCGACTTCCTGGAAAAGGTCGCCGAGAGCACCAAGCCCATGATCGGCGAGATCAGCGTCCTCCGCGGCGACGGCTCCAAGGGCCGTTTCTACGGCTGGATCACCAAGGTCCGCAATCCCGACGGCACCGAAGAGTTCCAGAGCGTCTGTATGGACGTCACCAAGGATTATCACGCCCGCAAGATCAGCGAGCGCGACCGTTACCTCAAGGCCCTCAGCGACGTCTACGACAAGATCTTTGAATGCAACTTTGCCGAACAGACGGTCACCTATGTTCACGGCCATCAGAAGAGCTCCTACGGCAAGATCAAGGGTATCCCCATGATGATCGACGGCGTCCTCGAGCAGTGGGTCGTCAATACCGTTTATGAAGAAGATGTCGAGGCCGCCCAGGCCTTCTTCCGGCAGGCCCGTGCAATCAATGCCCGCACCGAAGACGGCAAGCCCCTCAGCTTCAGATTCCGCGCGGTGGCTCTCAACGGCGAGCTTAAGAAATATATCGGCACCTTCCTGACGGTCAGTTCGAGCATCAGCCTCTTCTGTATCCGCTACGACATCGACGAGCAGGAGAGCGACCATCTCCGCGACGAAAACCAGAACCTGCGCGACAATATGCGTTCGCTGGTCACCCAGTTCTCCAACGGTATGGTGGCCTTTGAATATGAAGACGGCTATATCAAGCCTCTCTACGGCAACCAGAGTGCCTACCAGTTCTTTGGTTATACCGAGCAGGAATGGATGCAGTTCTACAACAAGCCCAACCCGGCCCGCGAGTTCCTCTCGAGAACCAACCTGCCCTTTGAGGCCTTTGAAAAGATCCTCAGCGACGGCGAGGCCGAGTTTACCTATTACGGCACACGTCTTAAAAAGTTCCAGCGCCTCAAGGCGGTCTGCTCCCGTAAGAACCCCGACGGCACCGGCCCTGTTTATATCATGCTTTATGATATCCACGACGACGAGCCCCGTGCCCTTCAGAGCACGCCGCAGCCCGAAGCCGAGGCTCTGACCGTTTCGGTCAAGCCCAGCATCCGCACCTTCGGCTATTTCGACGTCTTTATCGGCGACAAGCCGGTTGTCTTCCGCAGCAAGAAGTCCAAAGAGCTTCTGGCCCTGCTGGTCGACCGCCGCGGCGGCTTTGTCACCACCGAGCAGGCCATCGGCTTCCTGTGGGAAGACGAAGAGGTCAATTCGGTCACTCTGGCCCGTTGCCGAAAGATCGCCCTCCGCCTCAAGAATACCCTTGAGGAATACGGCATCGGCGATATCTATGAATCGGTCGACGGCCGCCGCCGCATCATCATGGACCGTGTCCAGTGCGACCTCTACGATTATCTGTCCGGCGGTGAAGAACATGCTCAGCTCTTCAAGGGCAGCTATCTGACCGACTACAGCTGGGGTGAAAATACCCTTGGCGAACTGATGGGCGAGCATCTCGGCCAGTATTAAACGAATATATGCAGGAACGTGCAGCTTATGTACTCCCGTTCGCCCCACCTGGGACGGCGAGTGTATACGAGGTGTGATCGTGTGTATATCCGTTAAAAACGTTTTTTCAGCAGCATCGCTTTTGTTCCGAAGCGGTGCTGCTTTTTTTATCCAATGCGTGACAAATGATGCAGTTTTTGGTACTATCATAGTAATGAGAAAATGAAAGGTGGGTTCACCCTTGAAGTATTATCTTGCCATCGACATCGGCGCCTCTTCGGGCCGCCATATCCTCGGACATATCGAGGACGGCCGCATGGTGCTGGAAGAGATCTGGCGCTTTGAAAATAAACGGATCCATAAAAACGGCCACGACTGCTGGGATCTCGAAAGCCTGCATCGCGGCATCCTCGACGGCCTGCGTGCCTGCAAAACGGCAGGGAAGATCCCCGAGACGGTGGGTATCGACACATGGGGCGTCGACTTTGTCCTGCTGGACAAAGAAGACAACCTGATCGGCGA
The DNA here is from genome assembly GCA_017396925.1 of Clostridia bacterium. Taxonomy (GTDB): domain Bacteria; phylum Bacillota; class Clostridia; order Oscillospirales; family Butyricicoccaceae; genus RGIG1902. The sequence continues at coordinate 7,457 of JAFQKM010000062.1, read as the reverse complement.
TGCCGTCTCCTACCGCGACAGCCGCACCGAAAAGATGGACATCATCTTCGAGCGCTTCATTCCGCATACCCTGGTCTACAACCGCACCGGCATCCAGAAGCAGCTCTTCAATACCGTCTATCAGCTGATCGCCCTTAAGCGCGAGCATCCCGAGCAGCTCAAGGAGGCCGAGTGGCTGCTGATGATCCCCGAGTATTTCAATTTCCTGCTGACCGGCGTCAAGCAGAATGAATATACCAATGCCACCACCACCGGCATGATCTATACCACCACCAAGACCTGGGACCAGGGCATCATCGGCGCCCTGACCCTGCCCTGGAAGCTCTTCCGCCCGCTGGCCATGCCCGGCACCGTTCTGGGCGGCTTTGCCGAAGCCGTACAGCAGGAGGTCGGCTTCAACAGCACGGTCATCCTGCCGGCCACCCACGACACCGGCTCGGCCTTCCTGGCCGTCCCCGCAAAGGACGACAACGCCGTCTATCTCTCCAGCGGCACATGGAGCCTGCTGGGCGTCGAGAACGACCGCGCCATCACCTCCGAAGAGAGCCGCCTGCAGAACTTCACCAACGAGGGCGGCGCATGGCACCGCTACCGTTATCTCAAGAACATCATGGGTCTGTGGATGATCCAGTCGGTTCGCCGTGAGCTCAACGGCGAAGCCAATGTGGAGGGCAGGGAAGCCCGCACTGCGGCCGACCATGCATGGACCTTTGCCGAGCTGGCCGAGGAGGCCCGTAAGGCCGAGGGGTTCGGCAGCATCGTCGACGTCAACAAGGATCGTTTCCTGGCCCCCGACAGCATGATCGAGGCCATTCGTGCCGAATGTGCCGAAAGCGGCCAGCCGGTGCCCGAAAGCGTCGGCGAGATCATGCAGGTCATCTATACAAGCCTTGCCCGGTGCTATAAGGAGGCCATCGAGGGCCTGCAGACCCTGACCGGCAAAACCTATACATCCATCAACATCGTCGGCGGCGGCTGCCAGGATGCCTATCTCAACGAGCGTACGGCCAGCGCCACCGGCCTGCCGGTCTATGCCGGACCCGTCGAGGGTACAGCTATTGGCAATCTGCTGGTGCAGATGATTGCCGGCGGCGAACTGGAAGGCCTGCAGCAGGGCAGAGATATGATCCGATCCAGCTTTGATATTCAGGAGGTACAGGCATGAGTTACATCGAAGCAAAAGCAAAATACGCCGCCCTCGGCGTCGATACCGACGCCGCCATCGAGCGCCTGAAGACGGTCCCCGTTGCCCTTCACTGCTGGCAGGGCGACGATGTCCGCGGCTTTGATACCGACCCCACCAAGCCGCTGACCGGCGGCATCCAGACCACCGGCAACTATCCCGGCCGTGCCCGTACCCCCGAGGAACTGATGGCCGATATCGATCAGGTCATCGCGCTGGTGCCCGGCCAGGTCAAGATGAATCTCCATGCCAGCTATGCCATCTTCGACGAAGAAAACGGCGGCTGGGTCGACCGCGATAAGCTGGAGCCTAAGCACTTTAAAAAGTGGGTGGACTTCTGCAAGGAGAGGGGATTGGGCTGCGACTTCAACCCCACCTTCTTCTCCCATCCCATGTGTGATCCGCTGACCCTCTCCAGCCCCAATGAAGAGACCCGCAGATTCTGGGTCGAGCACGGTAAGGCCTGCGTGCGCATCTCCCAGTATCTGGCCGACGAGCTGGGCCAGCCCTGCGTTATGAACATCTGGGCCGGTGACGGCTACAAGGACATCCCGGCCGACCGCATCGGCCCCCGTCTGCGCTATAAGCAGTCCTTTGACGAGATCCTCTCCGAGCCCTTCGACAAGACCAAGGTCTATCCCTGTGCCGAATCCAAGGTCTTTGGCATCGGCGTCGAGAGCTATACCGTCGGCTCGGCCGAATGGTGCCTCAAGTATGCCGCCTCCCGCGACGACTGCATCAGCCTGATGGACAACGGCCACTACCATCCCACCGAGGTGGTCAGCGACAAAATTTCGGCTGTGCTGGCCTTTGACAAGAAGATGGCCCTTCATGTCACCCGCGGCGTCCGCTGGGACTCCGACCAGGTGGTTCTGTTTGACGACGAGACCAAGGAGATCTGCAAGGAGATCGTCCGCTGCGGCGGCCTCGACCGCGTTTTCATCGCCCTCGACTATTTCGATGCTTCCATCAACCGTGTATCGGCCTGGGTCACCGGCTTCCGCAATCTGCAGAAGGCCCTGCTCAGCGCCCTGCTCGAGCCCCATGCCCTGCTGACCCAGCTGCAGAATGAAGGCAACTTCACCAAGCTGATGGTCATGCAGGAAGAACTCAAGACCATGCCCTTTGGCGAGATCTGGGAAGAATACTGCCGCCGCTGCGGCAAGCCGCTGGACGGCCGTTGGTTCCCCATGATCGAAGCCTACGAGCGTGATGTACAGGCAAAGAGAGGTTAAAGCTATGAAAGATATTTTCACCGCGCCCTTTGTGGAGGAAATGAAGCGTACCACCGCCAATATGTACCGTCTGGGCTGGGACGAGCGCAACGGCGGCAACATCAGCCTGCTGCTGGATACCGACGAGGTGGCCGAATATCTCGACCTCGGCCATGTCATCCGCACCATTCCCATCGGCTTCGAGGCCAAGGCCCTTGTCGGCCGCATCTTCATCGTCACCGGCACCGGCAAGTATTTCAAGAATGTCGAGGTCGATCCGGAGACCAATCTGGGCATCATCCGCATTGCCGAAGACGGCTGCACTGCCGAGCTGCTGTGGGGCTATAAGGACGGCGGTCGATTCACCTCCGAGCTGCCGGCCCATCTGATGAGCCACATGGCCCGTCTGGAGGTCGATCCTCAGCATCGCGTGGTCATGCACTGCCACCCCACCCACACACTGGCCATGAACTATGTCCACGAGCTGGATGAACGGAAGATGACACACACCCTGTGGGAAATGTGCACCGAGTGCATCGTCGTATTCCCCGACGGCGTCGGCGTTCTGCCCTGGATGCTCTGCGGCACCAATTCCATCGGCGAGGCCACAGCGGCCAAGATGCGCGAGTTCCGTCTGGTCGTCTGGGGTATGCACGGCATCTATGGCGCAGGCAAGACCATGGACGAGACCTTCGGCCTCATCGAGACGGTCGAGAAGGCCGCTCAGATCTATATGCTGACCGCCCATCTGCCCCGCATCAACACCATCCGCGACCACGAGCTCAGGGAACTGGCCGAGTTCTTCGGCGTCGACTACCGCAAAGATTTCCTCGATCTTTAAATCGCAGAAGAGGAAACAGAAAAGCGAAAAACGGACGAAAATGAAGTTGAACGCATAAAAAACCGCCCCTCCGGATGCTGCTCGGAGGGGCGGTTTTTGAAAGGGGTGAAAAGTTAGGAAAAACACGTGAAATGATTGAAATCAAGAACTTTTCTTTGCATGTTTCGCAGAGGGCGAGATTCTGTGTTATACATTTCGAAGAAGATTATGCATTGTTTCTTTCTTCGTAAATAATTCTTTTTAAAATGATTTAAGAAGAAAGAGAACCGATCGTTTTTGTAAAACAGAACCCCCTCGACCGGAAAGGAAAAGACGGTCTGGGGGCTTGTTCAACAATATTCTATAAAGATGTCGGACAAGGTGTGCGGGCTTGCCGATCGGAAAATGGTGGGGGATGTTTGTTGTCTTTTTCTTAAGTACAACTTTATTATACACGACCCCTGTTCCAGCCTTGTTCCGACCGTGTGCCAAAAGCGTTCCATTTTGAAGATTATTTTTTCTCGGGCGCTTTATTTTGGGGGAACGCACCGCATATCCTTATCTGCGCTTCTGCTTGGGGTATTTCCTGCGGAAATAGATCCATGCCGCAATGGCCGTCGGCAGAGCACAGAGGATAAAACTCATGACCGCTGTGGCGAGGATGACCCCAAAGGGCAGCTTGCCATCGACCAAATAGCAGGCCGCCGAGCAGGGGAGGATCGCGATCAGCGCGCTGATGATCTCCAGCGCCCAGAAAGTCTGCTTTTTCAGCAGCTTGATCGAGACGAACATACCCAGCGCCACCGAGAGCAGCACCGCAGGGAACATAATAAAGGTGGAGGGATCGTTCAGCATGGTCGGTGTGAACATACCGCCCCAGGCGATCAGGCTCAGGAGGATCAGCAGAATGCCCTTGAAGCCAAAGCCGATGCTGGGCCTGGGCGCATAGGGGATGCCATTCTTCGGACCCAATGTGAAGTGATATTCGTTGGCCAGGGGAAGCAGAAGCAGCGCTGCGGCGCCCTCGATGCTGTCGGCCTCGCCGATACGGGGGCGATTGGAACCGCCGACGCCCTGATAGACAATGCCATCTTCATAGGTGCCCACAGGGATGCGCGTCTTTCCGTAGCCGCGATAGATGTGGTCGCCCTCGAAGGAGCCGACCAGTTCGCTTTCGGAGGCATATCCCTGATAGAGATGCTCACCTCGGACATAGCCGATCACAAAAGGGGAATTGCCGGTATAGATCAGTCCGGTGCCCTGATAGATTTCACCAACCGGTGTTTTATAGGTACCGGTACCGCAGAAGATTCGATTCATAGAGATTCTCCTTGTTGGTTTTTCTCATCATACCACGCATCTTTCGGAAAAACAAGCCGATGGCAGAATTGGGAAGGGAAAAGGCAAAATCGAATACAGGCCCATACAATAAAAGGTCCCCCGACCGGAGAGAAGGTCGGGGGACAGGGGAGTTATTTACGAACGGGGTCAGATAAAATGTGCCGTTTTATTTGACCAGGTAGTTGTAGAGGAAGGTGACGATCTGGCCGCGGATGCAGGCGTCGTCGGGGGAGAAGGTGGTGGCCGATGTGCCGTTGGTGATGGCTTCATCTGCGCCCCAGGCAACAGCGTCCTCATAATAAGCGCCGTCTTCAACATCGGTGAAGGTATGGTCGGCGTCGGCCGCTGTCTTGCCATCCATTCTCCACAGGAAGGTCATGGCCTGGCCGCGTGTAACGGTGCCGTTGGGATCGAAGGCATCGAGGCTGACGCCATTGGTGATGCCCTTTTCAACAGCCCACAGAACGGCGTTGTAGTAGTAGGCGTCCTTGTCGAGATCGGTGAAAGAATGCGCGGCATTCTGGGGAACGGGGCAGCCGGCTGCACGCCACAGGAAGGTGACCATCTGGGCGCGTGTGCAGGTTGCGTTGGGGGCAAAGGTGGACTCGGTCATGCCGTTGGTGATGCCCTTTTCAACAGCCCACAGAACAGCGTCGTGGTAGTAGGCGTCTTCGGCAACATCGGTGAAGGTCTCGTCTTCGATATCGGCCTCGGCGGCAAAGACAGCCTTGACGGTGACGTCGGATGCGGGCATACGGAACTGATATTTGCCGTCCTTTTCAGTGACCTTGATCTCCTTGCCGTTCTTATCGGTGACGGTCAGGCTTTCGAGGACATAGCCTGCATCGGCCTTGACGGTCAGGGTAACGCGGGAGGTCTCGCCGGCACGCATGGTGTTGACTGCAACGCGGCCGTTTGTGCTGTCGGCAATGGCAACATCATAGGATTCGGTAACGGGTGCCGACTCGGTAGGTGCTTCGGCAGAGAGATCGGTAACGGTGAACTCGACGACTGTGGAGCAGACAATAGCGTCGGTTTCTGCATGCTTCATAGAAGCTGTGAAGCTGTAATCACCTGCGGTCTTGAATGTAACGCGGAACTTACTTGTGGCATCGGCCATGGGGAAGCCTGCGGCAGGGCCAAAGTCGCCGGTCAGCTCAATCCAGGTATCGTTCTGAACTTCATAGTATTCCAGCTTTTCGATGGCTTCTGCATCGCTGAAGTTGGATGTGCCAATAACCATTGTGCCCTTGTCATCATTGGCTGTGGTCGTAAATGTGAACTCGGTGGGAACGCCGATAACAAACTCGATCTCACCGATATCGGTGGTCAGCTCGGAAGCGACATATTCGCGGACGATGTAGTTGTCGCCGTCCTTTTCGGAGACATAGCCTTCAGCAACAAAGCTTGTGCCTTCGCCTTCGGTCAGATTGTTGTTGGGGTCAAACTGATAGAAGCTGCCGCCCTTGACGGCGATCGAAGAGGTCTCGCGGTTGGCGTCCTTCTGGTTCAGTGTCCATGCGGGGGTGTGGCACTTGAATGTACCGCCGTTGATTTCGACCTGAGAAGTCTTGGAAACATAGATCAGGTCGTAATGGTCGTCATCGCCGGCGCCGACATTGGTGTAGGAGCCGCCGTTGATGATGAGGTCGCCGTCATCGGCCCAGATGCCGATGCTCCAGATGTTTTGGCCACGGCCGTTGACGGTGCCTTCGCCTTCACTGCTGTCTTCCAGAATCAGTGTGCCGTCAGTGATATGGAAAACGCCGTCGCCGGCGGTATCTTCTTCTGCAGAGATGGTCTTGCCGTTGAGATCGATGGTGATTTCCTTATCCTCATTCAGAACGATGCCGCCGTTGGGAACCGAGACATCCTGCAGAACGGTGATCATATCTTCATTTTCGGCCTCGGCAACAGCCTCTGCCAGAGTCTGATAATAGACGTCGCCGATCGAAGCTTCGGGATCGCAGAGGGGAGCGACCAGATTTTCTTCATGGCCTGCAAAAGCGGTCTTCAGCATGCCGATGTGGTTATGGGGGTCGGCTTCCAGAACCGAGTTGCCCAGATCCCATGTGACAGCGGCTGCATTAAAACCATCGGCGTTGGTCAGCTCGACCAGACCGGAAACAGAGGTCAGCGCCAGATCATTGGCATACAGCTCGGTCAGGTAGGGGAATCTGGCTGCGGAACCTGTCCATACATCCTGGATCACAGTGATGCCTGTGCCCGAAATGTTCAGGGTTTCCAGATTGGTCAGGTTGTTCAGCGCACCGTAAGCGGCGTCGGTGATACCGGGATTATTGCTGACATCCAGAGCGGTCAGCTCGGTCAGGCCGGCCAGACCGCCCAGATCGGTGATGTCTGTATCATTGAGATGCAGTGTTGTCAGACCCTTCAGGGGAGCGAAAGCACCTGTATCGGTACCGCTGTAGATCGAGTCGGTGATCGACTGAGTGGACAGGTCGATTTCTTCAATGCTTTCATAATAGGCTTTCAGATCTGCATATTCTGCGGTATCTGCCTTGGGAATATAGTCCAGCATGGCGCGGAACAGGACGTTCCATGTCATTTCATCTGCGTCATAAGCAGTTTTAAACGCCTCGTGAACAGTGGGTTCTTCCTCAGCGGCCAGTACGCTTACCGGCATGAGGGTCAGCATGAGGCACAGGGCCGTCATGGCTGCAAATAAACGTTTGTACATAATGTTCCTCCTTCTTTGGCTCCGTACACTTTGATTAAATAGTTGTTTGTGGAGCGACTTAATTATAAGTCATCCGGTGTTCCCAAGCTGTTCCCCCAAGGTTCCGCAGGAGTGTCTTTTTGGTGCCTTTTGCGTTCCATTTCAGATTTTTTTGGAACGCGTTCCACTTTTGGGCAAAGAAAAAGCCGGCCTGCGGCT
>JAFQKM010000061.1 GCA_017396925.1 Clostridia bacterium | reverse complement strand
GCCGGCCAGGAAGGCGGCGCCCAGGGCGGTCGATTCAACACTTTCGGGACGGTCGATGGCAACATTCAGCAGGTCGCTCTGGAACTGCATCAGCACATCGCTCTGGCTGGCGCCGCCGTCGGCACGCAGCTCGCCGAGGGCGATGCCGCTGTCCTTTTCCATGGCGATGATCAGATCCTTGACCTGGTAGGCGATCGATTCGATAACGGCACGGGCGATCTGGGGACGGCCGGTGCCGCGGGTCATGCCGAACATGGCGCCGCGCGCATACATATCCCAGTAGGGGGCGCCCAGACCGGTGAAGGCAGGGACGATATAAAGGCCGCCGGCATCGGGAACAGAAGCCGCCAGATCGCTGCACTGGGGCGCCGAGTCGACCAGACGAAGCTCGTCGCGCAGCCACTTGATGACCGAGCCGGCATTGAATACGCTGCCTTCAAGGGCATATTCGACCTTGCCGTCGAGGCCCCATGCGATGGTCGAGATCATACGGTTGCCCGAGCGGACACGGGTCTCGCCGGTGTTCATCAGAAGGAAACAGCCGGTGCCATAGGTGTTTTTGGCCTGACCGGGTTCAAAGCAGCCCTGACCGAAGAGGGCGGCATGCTGGTCGCCGGCCAGACCGCAGATGGGCACGCCGGCAATGTCTTCGAGGCCTCTGGTGGGCGCGATGACGCCGAAGTCGGCCGAAGAGGGCAGAACTTCGGGCAGAATATTCATGGGCACGCCGACAATATCGCAGAGCTCCTTGTCCCAACACAGCTCGTTGATGTTGTAGAGCATGGTGCGGGAAGCATTGGTATAGTCGGTAACATGGCTCTTGCCGCCGGTCAGATTCCAGATCAGCCATGTATCGATGGTGCCGAAGAGCAGGCGGCCCTGTTCGGCCAGCTTGCGGGCTTCGGGAACGTTTTCGAGGATCCAGCGCACCTTGCCGGCCGAGGAATAGGCGTCGACGATCAGACCGGTCTTTTCGGTGACCATTTCGCCGTGGCCGTCGCGGATCAGCTGTTCGCAGAAATCGGCCGAGCGGCGGCACTGCCATACGATGGCGTTATAGACCGGCTTGCCGGTCTCTTTATCCCAGAGGACGGTGGTTTCGCGCTGGTTGGTGATGCCGGCAGCGGCAATATCGGCAGCAGTTGCACCGATGGCGCGGCAGCATTCGGCAATCGAAATGGTCTGGGAGAAGAGAAGCTCGATGGGATCATGCTCGACCCAGCCCTCGTGAGGGAAGATCTGGGTAAACTCGTGTTGGGCCACCGAGGCGACCTTGCCCTGTCGGTCGAACAGGATGGCGCGGGAGCTGGTGGTGCCCTGGTCGATGGCCAGGATATACTTCTTGCTCATATTATTTTTCCTCCGAAATAAAAGATAGGATATCGGTATAAACTTTGTCGCTGTCGGTTTCGTTCAGGATCTCGTGGCGCTTGCCCTCGTAAAGGATGCAGTCGACCTCGCGGCCGGCGGCGCGCAGCTGATCACGCAGCCACAGGACGCCTTTGCCCTTGCCGCCGATCTTGTCGTCGGCGCCCGAAATGAGCAGGAAGGGCTTGCAGAGGGTTTTAACCGCCCAGTTTTTGCTGCGGGTCCGCGCCATGCCGGTAAAGAGATCGCGGAAGCCTGCCGAGGTGAAGTAGAAGCCGCAGAGAGGATCGTCGTCATACTTGCGGACATGGGCTGTGTCGGTGGTCAGCCATGCGTTCTGCGAACTGTCTTTCTTGAAGATCTTGCTTGTCTTGCCGATGGACAGATAATAGAGGGTCTCGTTGGGTGTTTTGGCCTTGCCGATAGCGCAGTAGGCCTTGGCAAGGGCGATGCCGCCGCCCACCATGGGATTGGGGGCAGGGGAGCCACAGAGAATGAAGCGGTCGTACATCCCGGCTTCTTCGCGGATGGCAGCTTCGCTGGCCAGCATCGAGCCCATACTGTGGCCGAAGAGGATATAGCGGCCCTCGGGGTATACTTCGCGCATCATCCGTCCCAGCTGCAGCAGATCCCGGGTGATGACCTCCCAGCCGTTCTGTTCGGCAAACCAGCCGAGGGTTTCGCCGGCCAGGCAGGTGTGGCCGTGGCCGCGATGGTCGTGGCAGAAGGCGACATAGCCGTTTTCTGCCAGAAAACTGCCCAGACGGTCATAGCGGCCGCTGTGTTCCGCCATGCCGTGCAGGATCTGCACCAGGCCGCGGATCTCGCCCTCGGGCAGCCACTGCCGCACAAAGAGGGGATGGCTCAGCCCTTCGGTCCAAAGGGATTCTTTATAAATCAAGGATATGACCTCCCGGAATACAAAATAAAGATACAGAAACATTATAGCAAAGATCGGGGCGATAGCAAAGAGCAATAAATAAATTTACATGCACTTGCCCTGTGTGCTACAATAAAGGCAGCTAATACAAATCCACAGGAGGAGATCTTATGTCTTTCGTTCTGCCCGTATATCATGCGCCCGATTTCGAGGCGCTGGGCCTTTCCGATGCAGCGGATGCAAAAATGGCCCCTGCACCCATGGACGGTGTTGCCCCCGACAATTACCATGCCACAGGCATTTATCCCGAGTATTTCCGTATCCATGGTCAGTGGCGGCTGGCTGAAGAAAGCCGCATGGACTGCGTCCCCGTTTGGGAGGACGGCATTGTTAAGATCATCGAGTTCCGCCGCCTGAAGAAGGGGCAGATGGTCGTGCTGGGCCGCACCGAGGACGGCAGCGAGGGCATCTATGTCCATATGTATGGCTTTGCCGAAAAGGGAGAAAAGGAAAATGCCTTTGCCTTCCGTCAGGGCCGCTCGAGAGAAACCGCCTATTCCAAAGACTACGACGAACTCTACAGCCTGCTGCGCCACGAGAAGGCAAACGGCGGCAGGATCCTGTGGGTCATGGGTCCGGCCTGTACCTTTGACAACGACTCCCGTGCCGCCATGGCTGCATTGATCGAGCATGGCTATGCCGACGGTATTCTGGCCGGCAATGCATTGGCTACCCACGATCTGGAGGCCGGCCTGCTGCGTACGGCTCTGGGCCAGGATATCTATACCCAGGAGATCATGTACAACGGCCACTATAACCATATCGACACCATCAATAAGGTCCGCGCCTGCGGCTCGATCCCGGCCTTTATCGAGCAGTATGGCATCGGCGACGGCATCATTCACGCCTGCGTGAAAAACAACATCCCCTTTGTGCTGGGCGGCTCGATCCGAGACGACGGCCCGCTGCCCGAAGTCTACGGCAATGTCTACGAGGCCCAGAATGCCATGCGTGAGCTGGTCTCCCAGGCCACCACCATCATCTGCATGGCTTCGGTTCTGCATACGGTGGCCACCGGCAATATGACCCCGTCCTATCGCGTGGTCGGCGGCAAGGTACGCCCCCTGTATTTCTATTCGGTCGATATTTCCGAGTTTGCCGTCAACAAGCTGCTCGACCGCGGCAGCCTTGCCGTTAAGACGCTGGTCACCAATGCCCAGGACTTCATCGTCCATGTCCGCAAGGCCATGGGGGTATGACCGTGATTTCGCCGGAAACCTATCTGAAGGACCCCTGCGGCACGCTGTCGATCCCATTCTGGAAGGCACAGCGTATGCCTACGCCCGCGCATATCCGGATCGTTCACGAGCAGGCATTCAGTCCTGTGTGTTTGGAAGAATACCGGGATGAACCGTATTTTCGCCTGCGGCATGATCTGCAGGATATTCCGCAGGTGCATCTGCCCGGCTTTGAGATAACAACTGCCCGTGCCGAAGACATGGAAAGGATCTGTTCGGTCATCAATCGATCCTATACCGATCTACAGGTCAGCATTGGTCAGCTTGCCGGCTATACCGAAACGCCGGTTTATGCGCAGGATCTTTGGCTCCTCGTATGGGAAAAGGCGACCGGGCAGTGCGTTGGCTGCGGTATTGCCGATCTCGACCGCGGGATGGGCGAACTGGTCCTCGAGTGGATACAGGTGCTGCCGGAATACCGCCGGCAAGGGATCGGCAGAATGATGGTCTGCGAGCTTCTGCGGCGCGGCAGAGAAGGGGCTGTCTTTGCCACCGTTTCGGGCAAATGCAGCGCCGCTGC
>JAFQKM010000013.1 GCA_017396925.1 Clostridia bacterium | reverse complement strand
GGCGAATGAATCGCCCGGAAATCGACGCCGAAGGGTCGGCGCGGCCCGGTCGGGCCGTAAGGCGGCGTCTTTTATCGTCTGCCGCCTCCACCGCCGCGGGAGCCTCCTCCTCCGCCGCCCATGCGTCCGCCGCCAGAAGAACGGCTGCCGCCAAAGGAAGAACGGCCGCCACCGCCGAAGGAGGACCGGCCCGAAGATCCGCCAAATCCGCCGCCGCGGGACGAACCGCCGCCGGTGCCTCTGCGGCCTGCCGAACCGCCCGAAGAGGGTCGGCTGCCTGTGCCGCCGAAGAATCCGCCGCCCGGTCGGGGTGACTGGGGCGGACGAGGGGGCTGGGGCGGACGGGGATAGACGCGATAGCTGGGCCCCATGCCCCAGAAAACACGCCGTGTGCGCGGCGGCATACCGTAGGGACGGGGGGTGCTGATGCGTCGGAAGGAAGTGATCAGGCTGAGGATCAGAATGATCACAAAGATCGTAAAGAAGATGGTGACAAAGCTTCCGATGCCAACGCTGCTGTGATACTCTTCGGTATAGCCGCCCTGGTAGCTGCCTTCATAATCCTCGGTGCCGGTGCCGTTCCAATAGGCTTCGGCTTCCGATTCCGAGACGCCGTATTTTTCGTTGATCTCACGAACGACCGCCTTGAAGGTATTGAGGGCGGCAATATCGTAATTCTCGCTGTCGAACTCGGTCTCCATATAGGTATAGCAGATATCGTCCAGCGTGCCTGCCGAAAGGTCGTTTGTCAGGCCGGTGCCGGTCTGGATCCAGTATTTTTCCTCGCCGGGAGAAAGCAGGATCAGAACGCCGTTGTTCTCGTCGGGATTACCCAGTCCCCAGTCATTGAAGACCTCATAGGCATACTCCTCGGCATTTTTGCCGTCGAGGAAATCGACGGTGACCACGACGACCTCGGCGCCTTCGCACTGATCATAGAGGCGGTAGTTTTCGTCGCAGATGTAATATTCGGTCTCTTCGGTCAGGACATTGGCGCTGTCGTTGGCATAGAAGATCTCGCTCTCTTCCAGAGCCAGCACCTGCAGGGGAAGCAGGAAGGCCAGCGCCAGCACAGCCATCCAGGCCGAAAAACGTTTGCTGTATGTTTTCAATTCTGTCTCCTTCTTAAAAAGACGCTTACCGGAACACAGGCGCATCGTCGAAACCGCAGAGCTTCATCAGAAGGCCGCCGGGGAAGGTCGACAGCGCCCGATTGTATTCCACAGCCTGTGCATTGTAGGGATCGTGAGACATGGTCATGGCTGCCGAACTGAAATCGGCATAGAGGGAGCTGCGATAGCCGGCGTCCTTTTCCGACAGGGCCGCTTCGCCCAGCGCCTCATAGAGGGCGGTCATGCTGCCGGCCATCTCGACGTCGGCCTCATGGCGCTCCTGCAGGGTCTTGGCCTTGTGGACCTCGGTGACGGCCGCTTCCAGCTCGAGGATACAGGGATCATTCTGATCGAGGTTGCGCTTGGCCACGATGATCATATTGACGGCCGCTTCGGCGCGCTGGCTCAGGTCGGAGGCCACGCCGATGCCGTTTCCGGCTTCGCCGTTGTAAAAGAGGGTCTCGACCTCGCCATAGAGGCGGCTGCCCGAGCGCCAGGCGCCCAGCAGGATGCTGAGCAGGATCATCAGCACCATCATGCCGGCGGCCATGCGGCGATTCTTGAGCTTTTCCATAGCTTAGCCCCGGTTGATCTCGAGCAGCTTCTGCTTGAGTTCGCCCTCGATGCGGCCCAGCTGTGCCTCGGCCTCGCGGCGCTTCTGGCGGCCCTCGTTCTGGATCTGAATGACTTCGTCGAGGGTCTCGATGAGGGTATTGTTGGTCTGCATCAGGGTTTCGATATCGACAACGCCGCGCTCGCTCTCCTTGGCCACATTGATGGTGCCCATCTTGAGGGTCTCGGCGTTCTTGCGCAGCAGCTCGTTGGTCATGTTGGTGACCTCGCTCTGGGCCTTCATGGCCTGATTGGAGTGCTCGAGGCCGAGGGCCAGCACCATCTGGCTCTTCCACAGGGGCAGGGTAGAGGTCAGGGTGGTCTGGATCTTTTCGGCCATCAGGGTATCGTTGTTCTGGACCAGACGGATCTGGGGACCCATCTGTACCGAAACCATGCGGGTCAGTTCCAGGTCGTGGAGCTTCTTTTCAAAGCGGTCGCAGAGGGCAGCCAGATCGTTGGCAGCCTGTGCATCCTCGGCCTTGCCCGAAGCCTCGGCCTTCTTGACCAGTTCGGCCAGCTCGGTATCACGAACCTTCTGCAGCTTCTGCTTGCCGGCCAGGATATACATGGTCAGCTCCTTGAAGTTGACCAGATTCTTCTGATACATCTGGTCGAGCAGGGCGATGTCCTTGAAGAGCTGCAGCTGGTGATCTTCCAGCGCACCGGCGATCTTCTCGACATTGACCTCGACCTTGTCGTACTTGGTCTTGAGGACCTCCAGCTTGTTGGCCTGCTTCTTGAAGAAGCCAAAGAAGCCCTTGTCTTCCTCGGCGTCAAAGCCCTTGAGCTCGCCGATCAGATCGGTCAGCATATCGCCGACTTCACCCAGATCCTTGGTGCGGACATTGTTGAGGGCACTTTCCGAGAAACCGGCCAGCTTCTTCTGGGCGTCGGCGCCATACTGCAGGACCATATTGGAATTGGTGATGTCGATCTTTTCGGCAAAGTCGCTCACCATCTTCTTTTCGGCATCGCTGAGGCCTTCGGCCATATCCACGGGCTCGACCTTTTTTTCTTC
>JAFQKM010000060.1 GCA_017396925.1 Clostridia bacterium | reverse complement strand
TTTATGAAATACGATTTTAATCATGTGCCCGACCGCCGCGGCTGCGGCTCTTCCAAATGGAACGGCATGCCCGACGCTTCTCCCGAGCGCGTTCCTCTGTCGACCGCCGACATGGAGTTTTATCCCGCGCCCGAGATCGCCGAGGCGCTGAAAAGCCTCGTCGACACCACCGTTCTGGGCTATACCAGCCCCACCGAAGACTATTATGCCGCCGTGTGCGGCTGGATGAAGCGCCGCCACAACTTCGACGTCGACCCTTCCGAGATCCTGCTGACCCCCGGTGTTGTCACAGCACTGGGCCTGCTGGTGGCTACCGTCACCGAACCGGGCGACAATGTCATTGTCATGCCGCCGGTCTACTACCCCTTCGATCTGGCTGTACTGGCCAAGGGCCGCAACATCGTCTATTGCCCCCTGCAGCTCAAGGGCGACCGCTATGAGATCGACTTCGACAAGCTGGCCGAACTGGCCGCCGAAAAGAAAAACAGCGCCCTGCTGCTCTGCAATCCCCACAATCCGGTTGGCCGTGTCTGGAGCCCCGAAGAGCTTTCCCGTCTGGTCGATATCTGTGCCGACAACGGCGTCTTCATCATCGACGACGAGATCCATCACGATCTGATCCTGCCCGGATACAAGCATACCGTTCTGGTCAATGCCAACCCCCGCGCCCGCGATATCTGCGCCATCTGCACCGCCCCCAGCAAGACCTTCAATCTGGCCGGCCTGCAATGCTCCAACATCATCATTCCCAATGCTCAGGTGCGCGGCAAGGCCAATATGATCCATCTGGTCTCGTCCATGAGCTTCCACCTCAACATCTTTGCCTATACTGCCTGCAAGACGGCCTACAACTGCTGCGAAGGCTGGCTGGAAGAGCTGCTGCAGGTCATTCAGCAGAACGCCGATTATATCAAGGCCTTCTGTGCGCAGCACTTCCCCGGCGTCAAGGTCTATCCTCTGGAGGGCACCTATCTGCTGTGGGCCGATTTCTCGTCCCTGGGCATGACCCATTACGAGCTGGAAGACTTTATGAAGGCGGCCGGCCTCTATCTGGACGAAGGTTATATCTTCGGCGAAGGCGGACGCGGCTTCGAGCGTTTCAATCTGGCCTGTGCCCCCGTCACCATCAAGCGCACCATGGATCGCCTGCTGGAGGCATGGAATGCCCTGCAGGCCAAGTGGGCCGCCGAGGGCAAGCCCTACCATAAGACCCTCGCCGCCGGCGACAAGCTGGAAGGCTTTGTCTACGACACTGCAGCCGATGCCGGTATCGATCTGGCACAGCAGATCGAAAAGCCCACCCTGCTGCTCTTCTCGCGCTACTACAGCTGCTCGATCTGCCAGAGCCTTATGAGTGAGCTGCGGCAGGCCATGCCCGAGCTGCACAAGCTGGGGCTCGACCTCAAGGTGGTCCTGCAGTCGACCCGCGAAAGCATCGCCGAGCAGACCAAGGACGCCCCCTTCCCCTTCGACCTGATCTGTGATCCCGAAGCCAAGCTTTACGACCGCTACAACGTCTTCCAGGCCGACAGCCTGCCTGCCATGATCGCCGGTGATCCTCTGCTGGAACAGCTGCCCGGCGGCGTTATGAGCCTGCTGGGTTCGGCATTTGGCGGCGGCAAGACCGAAGGCCGCCAGCGTCAGCTGCCTGCCCTCTTTGCCGTCACGCCCGATATGACGGTGAAATATGCCCATTACGGCAGAACACTGACCGATCTGCCCGACCTGCAGGAAGCCGTTCAGGCGCTGCTGAAATAAATCCATAAGCGAAAAAAGACCACTCGTTTCAGAACGGGTGGTCTTTTCTTATATGTACATAGGTTTAAATGAGGCCTGCAAAGAAAGAGGCCAGCAGAACCGTGATGATGCCCGAAACGGCGATCGAAAGGCTGCTCATGGCGCCTTCGGTCTCGCCGATCTCCATGGCCTTGGTGGTACCGATGGCGTGGGACGAGGAACCGATGGCAATGCCCTTGGCTACCGGATCGGTGATACCGGCCAGCTTGCAGACGGCCTGGCAGATGATGTTGCCCAGAACACCGGTCAGGATGATGACGGCGACCGTGATGGTGACCACGCCGCCGAACTCTTCCGAAATGCCCATACCGATGGCTGTGGTGATGCTCTTGGGCAGCAGGGTGGCATACATGGTATGGTCGAGGCCAAAGGCCAGGCAGAGCAGGAATACCGATCCCATGCTGGTGACCGCACCGGCCGTGATGCCGCCGATGATGGCCCAGAAGTTCTTTTTCAGCTGGTCGAGCCTGCGATAGAGCGGAATGGCCAGACAGATGGTGGTGGGGGTCAGCAGATAGCCCAGATAGGAAGCGCTGACATTATAGCTCCTGTAATCGATGCCGGTGATCAGCAGCGCGGCGATGACCAGCAGAATGGAAATGAGCAGAGGGTTGAATATACCCTTTTTGAACTTTTTCTGCAGGGCAAGGCCGATCATATAGGCAAAGAGCGACAGGGCAACACCGAAGAAACTGGAAATCGAGATCATGTTGTTCATCTCACTTGCCCTCCCTTCTGTGCTGCAGACCCATAAAGAACTGGGTCAGGCGGCCGGTGACCACCATGACGATGACGGTGGTCAGCACCATAATGGCTGTGACCGGCACAAGGACCGGCTTGAGATCGACCCATGCATCCAGCAGGCCGACGGCCGCCGGAATAAACATGACCGGCATGATGGAAACCAGAAAATCGGCCGTTTCTTCCACGGCAGACAGGGGCAGCACCTTGCTGATCAGCAGCACCAGCATCAGCACAAGGCCATAGATGCTGGCCGGGATGGGAAAGGGCAGCAGCGCTTTGAGCACCTCGCCCGCAAAGGCCACCGCCATGATGATGCAAAGCTGTTTCATATATTTCATATCGTTACCTCTCTTTCTTCCAGTCATAGCGCAGAACGGTCTCGCCATGGATCATGCGCCCGTCATCGACAAACCCAAGCTTGCGATAGGCCGCCAGCGCCGCCGTATTCTCGGGAAAGGCGCTGATATAGACGCAGCTGCGATGGGGATCCTCCATCAGACCGGCGATCAGAAGCCGCAGGGCCGCGGTGCCGTATCCCTTATGCTGATGCACTTTGTCGATCATCAGGCGATAGATCCAATACTGATCCTCGTCGGTGTCGATGCACCAGAGCAGAAACCCCACCGGCACACCGTCCACGCAGATGGCTCGGGGCCGAAACTCGGGATAGACATAGCTCTGGGCAATGGAATATTCGTTGGTCTGTACAAACCCCTTCTGCCCTTCGGCCAGTTCCAGCGCAATGACTGCTTTGAAGTTTTTCTGTGTGATGGGCTCCAATGTAAGCACAGGCAACCCTCCTTCCACGCTATGTGGTTATTATATCCTTTCAGCAGCCGTTTCGCAAGGCGTTTCCGGCCATAAAAAAGGCACCCCGAAGGGTGCCTTTGAAAATGATTTGATTTATGCCATCTTGGCGACGACAGCAGCGCAGCGGGGGCAGAGCTCCTCGTGGCCGTTCTCGGTGCCGATGGAGGTGTGATGCTTCCAGCAGCGGGGGCACTTCTCGCCCTTGGCCTCTTCGACCAGAACGCGGACGCCGGCGATGGGGGTTTCCATAGCCTTGGCATACAGGTCGGCATCGTTGGAGACCTCAACGTCGGAGACGATGAACAGGTCGGCCCACTGGTGCTCGAACTTCTCCTGCAGGGACTGCAGATTGTCGTTGGAGGATGTATCCTTGACCAGTGTGACATGGGCTTCCAGCGCCTTGCCAATCTTCTTCTCGGCACGGGCCTTCTCCAGCGCGGCGTTGACGCCGTCGCGCAGCATGATCAGGCTGCT
>JAFQKM010000059.1 GCA_017396925.1 Clostridia bacterium | reverse complement strand
GGTTCCATTGCCGAGGCGGCCATGCGCATCAATGGCGTATTCCAGGCAGCCGAAGCCGCTGCCCAGCAGTATCTCGACAATATCCGCCGTGTCCATATGGACAGCCTGCGTCATCCTTACAAAGAAGAGATGCAGGAAATGCAGGACCTTCAGGAAGAGGTTCCCGGCGACGAGAGTGGCTGCTGATCTGAAGAAAAAACAGAAAGCCCCCGAAAGAACAGGTTTCTTTCGGGGGCTTTTTTATGGTTTTACATCGAAGGCTTCGGCCCATGTGGACATATGATCAAGAAAATACAGCACGGCCAGCAGATCGGCGCTGCCGCCGGGCGAGAGACGGCGGGCCGTGAAGTCGCGGTCGAGGGCTTCCAGCTGCGCCGTGGTGGGGAAAGTGGTGTGGCGCAGCAGCATGGCGGCTGTACGGCGGGCATAGTCGGCCCCTTCCTTTCCGCCGCGGTGCCACAGGGTGGTATCGTCGGTGTGGGCGATCAGATGGAGCAGGGCATAGATGCCGGTGCGCTCGGGGTCAAGATGATGTTGGCGGGCATGCTGCCAGGCCGGCAGGCCGTATTCGCGGATAGAGGGCAGCCCTCGGGCCACCTCGCCGCGGATGCCGGTCAGGCCGTATGCCAGATAGAGGCGCTCGCCGGCGGTTTTCGGCGCGTTCTTTTCGCGAATGTATGCAAAATCGGCTTCGGCGGCCTGCTTAGTCAGATCGGCGGCCATGTCGAGCAGGGCATCGGCCGATGCGGCAGGCTGCTCGACGGTGCGCAGATATCCGGCGGCGCCGCACAGAACGCCGAGGGTATAGATGGCACCCTTGTGGGTATTGACGCCGTCGGTCGCCGCATACATGGCTCGCTCGGCGGTCAGTCCGGCTGTGCGCAGCAGCTGAAAAACCTGCGGCGGCGGCAGATCCCGATGGGCCATGCCGATGGCGGCACATTCCCGAAAATAATCCGAAAGGGCAGCGGCGCTGCGGTGGAAGGTATCGATATCCATATCGTCGTGGCTGCCCGAATTGTTCCGGTCGACCAGACCGGGCTTGGGGGTGGCATTGACTTCGTCACACAGGGCGCGGACGGCAATGCTGCGGATGATCTCGGCATCGTGATCGCGGAAGTGACGCTCGATCCGTCCGAAGGCTGCGGCCTGCAGTTCGGCAACGGAATGAAGCCTGCGGGAGGCGCAGCCGCGTCCCGGAGCACCGCAGACCATGCAGCCGCGCTCGGGCTGACCGACGTCGGCGCGGTCGAGCTTGCGGCCGTCGGGGGCGATGATATCGATATCAAACAGGCGGCCCAGATCATTTTCGTCTTCCAGCGCCACACAGGCTTTTTTGAGGCTGCGAGGTTTGCGCCGGACGGCATAGAGGGCCTCACAGCCGGTGACGGCACGTTTTTCCTCTTTGCAGAGCAGCTGGCGCTTGTGCAGCAGGCTTTCGATGCGGCGGCAGCCCCAGAAAAAGGCGCGTTCGGCGGCCGGGGTGTTTTTGACCGGGCCGGGAATATTCAGCGTGAAGGAGATCAGGGTCGCTTCGGGATAGCGGGCCTGCAGTTCGGCCTGTGCAGCGGCACGGGCCTCGCGGGCATCCAGCATTTCGGCAAGGGTCACTTCCTGCAAGGCGGGCCCTCCTTTCATTGACATACTGTCCATAGTGTAGCACAGAACGGGGCGCGGGTCAAAACATCCCGATAAAAACCCTTTGCCGAAGTGGACATTTTGCCGCCGCCGTGCTATAGTAGATTCAAAATCATGCAAAGGCGGAGTTTTATGAAACGCAAAGGAAGTTTTCTGATGGCCCTGGGCCTGCTGTTTATGGCAGGCGCTGCCGGCCTGACCGGATATAATCTGTGGGAGGCCGATCGCGCCGAAGAGCTGTCGACCCAGTCGGCGGTCGAGGTGCAGGCCGCCATCGAAGAATATCAGGAGAGCCAGACGGTCGAGTTTGAAGTGCCCGACTATGTGCTGGCCCCCGAGATCGAAATGCCCACCGTGGCGCTGGATGGCGACCGTTATGTCGGCCTGCTGGAGATCCCCTGCCTGGGTCTCAACCTGCCGGTCATCGATGATTGGAGCTACGGCGCCCTCAAGTGCGCTCCCTGCCGCTATACCGGCTCGGTCTATAAGAATGATATGGTCATCATGGCCCACAACTACCGCAGCCATTTCGGCCGTCTGCGTTCGGTCGGCCTGGGCGAGATCGTCACCTTCACCGACCTGAGCGGCAATGTCTTCAACTACGAGGCCGTTGATATCGAGACCCTGCAGGCTACCCAGATCGAAGAGATGACCTCGGGCGACTGGGATCTGACCCTCTTTACCTGCACC
>JAFQKM010000058.1 GCA_017396925.1 Clostridia bacterium | reverse complement strand
ACGAGGTTCACCCCTTCTTCCACAAGTTCTTCTCGGGCAACACCACCAGCCCTGTCCGCCCCGACTTTGCTGTCGAGCACGAGAGCGCATGGTCGGTCAACGGCACATACCCCAGCTGTGGCCCCATGGTCATGGAGTCGATCAACCCCGAGGAGCAGGCCGTTTTCGTCAAGAACGAGAACTACTGGGATGCTGAAAACGTCACACTGGACAAGCTGACCGTTCTGGTCATGCCCGACCAGACCGCCCAGCTCAATGCCTTCAAGGCCGGCCAGCTGGACATCGCCACCAGCGTTCCCTCCGAAACCGCTTCCAACAGCCAGTATCAGAATAACTTCTACAAGGCTGACAAGTATACCTGCAACTACTTCGTCCTGCTGAACACAGGCGCCAAGAACACCGTTCCCGAGCTGAAGGACGTCCGTGTCCGTAAGGCCATGAACCTGTGCCTCGATAAGGACACCATGCTGGCTGTTCTGTCGGGCGGCGACTTCAACGTCAAGCTGGACGGCTTCATTCCCTACGGCTTCGAGGGCAACAACGGCGACTTCCGTGCCGAGAAGAGCTACTTCCAGTATGACCTGGATGCAGCCAAGAAGCTGATGGAAGAGGCAGGCTACAGCGAGAGCAACCGCCTGTCCTTCGAGTACCTCTACTCCAACACCCAGTTCCACGCCGATGTTGCACAGATGCTGCAGCAGATGTGGAGCCAGATCTACATCGACGTCGAGCTGAAGAGCGTTGAAGGCGGCGTATTCTACGATTACGTCGACAACGGCGAGTTTACATCCTGCCGTTACGCCAACGCCGACTCCACCGATCCTCTGAACTACTTCAAGATCTTCACCAGCGACGCACAGATCGAAGGCTGCCAGGCTATCCTGGATGAGACCTACGACAAGCTGGTTGCCGAGGCTTATACCATCACCGATCAGAAGGCTTATATCGAGCAGCTGCACAAGATCGAAGACTATATGGTCGAAGAGATGGCTTATGTTGTTCCTCTGTTCACACAGACCCCCGTCGTTCTGGTTCAGGAGAATGTCGAAGGCTTCTGGACAACCGTTTCCGGTACAACCCAGTACTTCAACATCGAAAAGAACTAAGATCTCTTTGATATGCAAAAAGCCCACTCGTATGAGTGGGCTTTTTCTTATGCCTGTGGAACTTTGGACAGATTTCAGCGGCTGAGATGATCGCGCAGCCAGAGGATGGCCTGGCGGTAGCCATCGAGCCCCTGACCCTTGATGGTGTGGACACAGGCCATACCGGGATAGGAGATCTGTCGGAAGGCCTCGCGGGCGTCGACGTTGGAGATATGTACCTCGACGGCAGGGATGGATACCGCCTTGAGGGCGTCGAGGATGGCCACCGATGTATGGGTATAGGCGGCAGGGTTGATGACGATGCCGTCGACCTTGCCGTAGGCCTGCTGGATCTTATCGACCAGATCGCCCTCGTGGTTGGACTGATACTGTTCGATCTCCAGGCCTTCGGCCTTTGCCGTTTCCTCCAGCAGGGCCAGCAGATCGGCAAAGGAGCTTTTGCCGTAGATGCCCGGCTCGCGGATGCCCAGCATATTGATGTTGGGGCCGTTGAGAACCAAAATTTTCATGTTATTTCGCCTCCAGAATATCGGTGATCTGTCGGATGGTTTCTTCGAGGGCGCCGTCGTTGTCGATCGAATGGTCGGCAAAGCGGGCATACAGGGGGGAACGGACGGCATACATCTCGCGCAGGCTGCCGGCCTGCGAGAGGGGGCGGCCGTCGGTGGGCAGCTTGTCGAGGCTGCGGTTCAGAAGGAAAACCGTTCCATTCTGGCGGAGCAGGGGATAATTGCGCGGCTGTGTGACGCAGCCGCCGCCAGTGGCAACAACCAGACCCGAGCGCCTGCGCAGGGCGTCCAATACGGCGGTTTCATAGCGGCGGAAGCCTTCTTCGCCCTCCCGGGCAAAGATTTCGGGGATGGATTTTCCGGCCAGCGCGATGATCTCGCTGTCGGCATCCACAAAGGTTTTGCCCAGCTTTTCGGCCAGCGCCTTGCCGACCGTGCTCTTGCCGCAGCCGGGCATACCGATCAGCAGGATGTTTTCCATCTGCAGGCGCAGCTTGCGATGGATCTTTTCCATCACGGCGTCGGAAATATCACAGCCTGTGAAATGCGCGGCGGCTTCTTTGGCCTGGGCCACCAGCATCCAGAGGCCGTTCATACAGGGGATTTTTTTGGCTTCGGCATCCTGCAGCAGCCGGGTGCGGGCAGGATTGTAGATGAGGTCGAGTACGCCTTCCAGCGCATCAAAGCCCTCTAAAGAAAGAGGAGATGCATCGGTATCGGGCGCCATACCTACGGGCGTGGCATTGATGATAAAGGCGGCATCGTGGTGGCGCTCGAGGTTATCGTAATGATCTTCGCCGCTGCGGGAGATGACGACAACATGGGCGCCCAGTTCACGCAGAACGGCTGCTGCCATGGTGCCGGCGCCGCCGCTGCCCAGCACAAGGGCCTTTTTGCCGCCGACGGCAAAGCCGCCGCGCTCGATCATCGAGCGGAAGCCAAAGGCGTCGGTGTTGTGGCCATAGAGGGTGCTGTCGGGACGGCGGATGATGGTATTGACAACGCCCAGCTGTGCGGCGATGGGAGAGAGCTCGTCCATATAGGGCAGGACGGCTTTTTTATAAGGAATGGTGACGTTGAGGCCCGACCAGTGGCCTTCCTTCAGGAAAGCTTCCAGTTCTTCGGGCTCTTTTTCAAACAGTTCGTAGCTGTAGTCGCCCAGATCGGCATGGATCCGGGGGGAATAGCTGTGCCCCAGTTTGCGTCCGAGCAGGCCGCATACCGGCCTGGTGCCGTTGCGGTCGTGCTGAAAGCTGCGGCTGATCTCGAAGATATGGCCGTAGAGGGCGCGGACCGAGGGGCCGAAGTCGGGGCCGGCCTTGGCTTCCAGCTTTTCGAGGATGGCCTGTTCGCGGGCCGGGACATAGACGGGCAGATTGTTGGCCTTTTTGTATTCGGCCACGCGGCGCGAGCAATCCATGCGTTGGCAGAAGAGCCGCACCAGCTGATCGTCGATGGCATCGATCTCCTTGCGGATTTCATTGAGGTCCATGGTCTATTTCCTCCTGTCGGTCTGGGTATTGCCCAGGATCATATCAAAAATGGCGATGGCAGCAGCTGCCTCGACCACGGGGACGGCACGGGGCACGATGCAGGGATCGTGGCGGCCCTCGATGACCAGCGGCCGGTCGGTGCCCTTTGAGAGGCTGACGCTCTGCTGCGGCTGGGCGATGGACGGGGTCGGCTTGAAGGCGGCCTGGAAGATGACCGGCATACCGGTGGTAATGCCGCCCAGAATGCCGCCGGCATGGTTGGTTTTGGTGACCACGCGGCCGTTTTCAAAGGTGAAGGCGTCGTTGCACTGGCTGCCGCGCATATAGCCGGAGGCATAGCCTGCGCCGAAGTCGACCGCCTTGACGGCCGGGATACCATAGACGATCTGGGCAATGCGGCTCTCGACGCCGCCGAACATGGGCTCGCCGATGCCGGCCGGCAGGCCGGTGATCAGACATTCGATAATACCGCCGACGCTGTCGCCCTCGGCACGGACTTCTTCGATCCTGCGGCGCATGGCCTCTCCAATGGCAGGATCGAGAACGGGAAAGTCCTGGCAGATACGGTCGATGGGGGGATCGGTGGGGTCATATTCATAGGGATCGGTCACGCCGCCGATGGAAACGATGAAGGCGGCGATGCGGATGCCTTTCTCTTCCAGCCACTGCTTGCAGAGGCCGCCGGCAATGCACAGGGGTGCCGTCAGACGGCCGGAAAAATGGCCGCCGCCGCGGACGTCCTGAAAGCCGCCGTATTTCACATGGGCAGTATAGTCGGCATGGCCGGGACGGGGGCAGTCGTAGAGATTGCTGTAGTCTTTGGATCGGGCATTGTTGTTGCGGATCAGCGCCGCAATGGGCGCGCCGCAGGTATAGCCGTCTTCGATGCCCGAAAGGATCTCGGGGCGGTCTTCTTCCTTGCGGCTGGTCGAATAGGCATTGCGGCCGGGGGCGCGGCGGTTGAGAAACTGCTGCAGCGCTTCAAGGTCGACCGGCAGGCCGGCAGGAATGCCGTCGAGGGTCATGCCGATGCCGGCGCCGTGGGACTGGCCGAAGATCGAGAGTTTTAAGTTTTCACCGTATGTGCTGCTCATAATGACCTCCCAGACGGATATATTCATCCCAGAATGCGGGATAGGATTTGGCGACGCACTGTGCGCCGAGAATGGTGACCGGTGCGGTGCAGACGGTGGCGGCGATGGCTGCCGCCATGGCAATGCGATGGTCGTTCTGCGCATCTACCGTGCCGCCGGTCAGGCCGGTGCCTTCGACATACAGGATATCTCCGTCGGCATGGGCTTTTCCGCCCAGCGCCTCCAGCATGGCAACGGTCGAGGCCACGCGGTCGGACTCCTTGATGCGCAGGCGGCCGATGCTGGTAAAAACAGCGCCGCGGTTCGCGGCTGCCGCAACGGCCAGAACGGGCACCAGATCGGGGATGTCGGCGGCGTCGGCCGTGATCTTTTCACGCAGACCGGGCAGAAGGTCGGCGGCGATTCGGTCGCCCTGCGGGGATGCAGGATCGAGATTTTCGATCTGCAGATCGCTGCCTAAGGCACGGGCGGCAAGGAAAAAGGCGCCGTTGCTCCAATCGCCTTCAACCGTCATACAGCCGGGGCTGATATAACGGTCGGCACCGGTCAGGATATTATGTTCCGTTGAAACGCCGAAGGCTGCCATGGCCCGGCGTGTCATTTCGATATAAGGGCGGGATTCCGTCTTGCCGGTGATGGTCAGACGGCCGCCGCCCGGGATCAGCGAGAGGGCATAGAGCAGGCCGGTGATAAACTGGCTGGAAATACCGCCGTCGATGGAATAATCGCCGCTGCGCAGCCGGCCTGTGCAGCGAATGGTATCGGCAGTGGGGCGGGTGAGGGTACAGCCCATGCGTGTCATTTCTTCCCACAGAGGGGAGAGGGGGCGCTGGGGCAGGCGGCCTTCCATACGGAAGATCGTATCGACCCCCAATGCACCGGCAATGGGCAGCAGGAAACGGAGGGTCGAGCCGCTTTCACAGCAGTTGAGTTCGGCCTGTGCAGGCAGAGTCTGGATGGGCTCAATGATATAGCCATCGGCTGTGCGTGCAATGTCGGCCCCCAACGCTTGCAGGCAGTCGGCCGTTGCCTGAATGTCCCGATTGGTCTCGGGGCAACAGAGGACGGTCGGCCGGTCGGCAAAGGCGGCGCAGATCAGCAGCCTGTGGGCCTGCGACTTGGAGGGGATGGCGGTCAGGCGGCCATGGAGTTTGCGCGGATGAATGGTAATGTCCATATCACAGACCTGCCTTTATAAAGGCCTCGATCTCCGAGACCGGCATGGGATGGATGACGCAGTCGCCGATCTGATGGGGGATGATCAGGCTGACCGAGCCGCCGCTGCGCTTTTTGTCGGAAAGCGCCGATTTATAGAGCGCCTCTGCCGTGCAGTCGGTATGGATGGGCAGATCGAAGTGCTTCAGGGTATGCAGAATGGCGTCGCGAACTTCGGCACCGCACAGGCCGTATGCGGCGGCTGCACGGGCTACAATGGCTGTGCCGATGGCCACCGAGCAGCCGTGAGAGAGGGTGAAATCCGATTGGGCTTCCACGCCGTGGCCGATGGTGTGGCCAAGGTTAAGCTTCATACGCAGGCCGGTGTCGAACTCATCCTGTACGACAACATCGCGCTTGAGTTCAACACAGCGGGCAATGACCGCCTCGCGGTCGAAATCCATGCCCTGTTCGGTCAGATACGCAAAAAAGGCGCGGTCGTAGAGAATGCCGTATTTGATGACCTCGGCACAGCCGTCGCGGAAGATCTCTCCGGGCAGGCTGCACAGCAGGTCGGGATCGCATAAAACCAGGCTGGGCTGGCAGAAGGCGCCGGCCAGATTTTTGCCCTGGGGCAGATCGATGGCCGTCTTGCCGCCCACCGAAGAATCAACGGCAGCCAGCAGGGTGGTGGGCAGCTGGATGAAGGGGATGCCGCGCAGATAGGTGGCGGCTGCAAAGCCGGCCAGATCGCCGACCACACCGCCGCCCAGTGCGGCAATAAAGTCGCTGCGGGTCAGCTGATGTTCGGCCAGAAAGCCCAGCAGCTTCAGATAGGTGGCGCCACATTTGCTGGCTTCTCCGGCAGGGAAAACAAAAAATACAACCTCCAGGCCGGCAGCTTCGAGGCTTTTTTGGGCGCGGCTGCCATAGAGGGGCCATACATTGGAATCGCTGACGATGCAGACCTTGCGGGCGCGGGGCAGCAGCCGGACGGCATGGCTGCCCAGCGTATCCAGCAGGCCGCTGCCGATTTTTACATCATAACCGTTGGAAGTGGAAACATGGACCGTTTTCATCCGGCCACCTCCTAATTTCATAAATTCAGACAGGAATACCGCCGATCACTGGATGGCTTCGCGGATCCGGAAGATTTTGCGGCTCAGTTCATCAAACTGTGCAGGGGTCAGCGACTGGGCGCCGTCGCACAGGGCATGGGCAGGGTCATTGTGGACTTCCACCATCACGCCGTCGGCGCCGGCAGCCGTGGCGGCCACGGCCATCGAGGGGATCAGGCTGATTTTGCCGGTGGCATGGCTGGGATCGACGACAACGGGCAGGTGGCTCAGTTCGTGCAGGGCAGGAACTGCCGACAGATCTAAGGTATTTCTGGTATAGGGCTCGTAGGTGCGGATGCCGCGCTCGCAGAGGATGACCTGCTCGTTGCCCTCGCTCATGATATATTCGGCGCTCATCAGCAGCTCCTGCAGGGTGCTGGCCAGACCGCGCTTGAGCAGAATGGGCTTACGCAGTCTGCCGACCTCTTTCAGCAGATCGAAGTTCTGCATATTTCTGGCGCCGATCTGAATGACGTCGATCTCTTCAAAGAGGGGAAGATCCTTGATGTTCATCAGCTCGGTGATGATGGGCATACCGGTGGCCTCTTTGGCCTTGAGCAGCAGCCGGATGCCCTCGGCGCCCAGCCCCTGAAAGGCATAGGGCGAGGTGCGGGGCTTGAAAGCGCCGCCGCGCAGGATCTCGGCGCCTGATTTTTGAACCGCACGGGCGACCTCGATGATCTGGTCTTCCGATTCGACCGAGCAGGGGCCGGCAATGAGGGCAAAATAACCGCCGCCGAGGCGGATGTTGCCGATCTCGATGATGGAATTGGTGGCCGGTTCCTTGCGATTGGCCTGACGGATGGGATCGGATACACGCTTGACACTGCCGACGATCTCCATGCTCTCCAGCAGTTCCTTATCGATGCGGCTGGTGTCGCCGATCAGGCCAAGGACGGTCAGGTCACGGCCTTCCGATACATGGACGTCCAGTGCCATGCTTTTAAGCCAGTCCACCAGCTGCCGGATCTGTTCAGGGGTGACGCCCCGTTTCAAAACTGCGATCATAGTCAAACTCCTGTAAATCAAAGGATGCGGCAGAAGAGCTTCCTGCCGGCGTTCCGCAATACATTTTGGGCATAATAAACTAATTTATTATACCATGTGCGGAAAATGAATACAAGATAGGGCGCCCTCCATGAAAAGTCCGGGGAATGGTAGACAAACGGCAGCGGGTGTGTTAGAATACACCTATGAAATAATCGCTCGAATAAAAACTGGACGCAGAAAGAAGAAACTGCAGTATCCGGTTTGGAAAGGAGAGGATCCTATGGATCTGAATCTTGGTTTTCGCCGTGCCTTCAAGCGCAGAATGACCCTCTGGAACAGCGCCACATTGGCCGATGCCCTGGTTATGGCCGAAATTGCCGAAAACGAAGGGGAGGAACAGACGCCGATTGAAATGCCTGCCCTGGCCCAGCTGGAGGGAGAGCTGGAACGGGTACGCTATAAGCGCCGCTACAGCACCGTTCTGCGCAGTACGCTGTATACCCTGGTCACGGTGGCAGCAGTTGCCGTCCTGGTTGCCACCCTGTGGATGCCGGTTCTGCAGATCTACGGCAATTCCATGACACCCAACCTCATTGAGGGGGATATTGTCGTTTCGATTAAGAACTCTGAGTTTGCTCAGGGTGATGTTATTGCGTTCTATTATGGGAATAAATTACTTGTTAAACGCTGCATTGCCGGCCCGGGCAGCTGGGTCAATATCGACGAAGCCGGCAATGTCTATGTCGACGGTCAGCTCTTAAACGAGCCTTATGTACAGGAACGCGCCCTTGGCGACTGCAACATCGAACTGCCCTATCAGGTGCCCGAAGATCGCTGGTTCGTCCTCGGCGACCACCGCGCAACATCGGTCGACTCGCGAAATTCTACCGTCGGCTGTATTTCCGGCGAACAGATCATCGGCCAGATCGTCTATCGTGTATGGCCCATGCCCGCTTTTGGCGAGATCGAATAGGCGGTGCCTATGAAAAGCAGAATCTACACCATCGTTCTTGTGCTGATTTTTCTTGTCGGTCTGGGCCTGCTGCTGTACCCCACCGTATCGGACTACTGGAACAGCTTCACCTCCTCCCGCGCCATCACCCATTACTCGGACGAGGTCGCCAACATGAACCGCGAGCTGTATCAGCAGATCCTCGGCGAAGCACAGGCCTATAACCAGTCGCTGGTCGGCCGCAGCAACAGCTATTTGTTATCCGATGAACAGAAGGCCGAATACGAACGCCTGCTGAACATCGACGGTACCGGCGTCATGGGCTACGTCGAGGTGCCTTCCATCAAAGTCTCCCTGCCCATCTACCACGGCACCGAAGAGTCGGTCCTGCAGGTCGCCATCGGCCATCTGGAGTGGAGTTCCCTCCCGGTCGGCGGCGCGAGCAGCCACTGCGTCATCTCCGGCCACCGCGGCCTCCCCAGCGCCAAGCTGTTTT
>JAFQKM010000057.1 GCA_017396925.1 Clostridia bacterium | reverse complement strand
GGGTTCAAGTCCCATCGACCGCACCATTTGAAAAAGCACCGAGAAAT
Source organism: Clostridia bacterium (assembly GCA_017396925.1). Taxonomy (GTDB): domain Bacteria; phylum Bacillota; class Clostridia; order Oscillospirales; family Butyricicoccaceae; genus RGIG1902. Next base: position 8,775 of record JAFQKM010000057.1, on the reverse strand, counting down.
CGGTGCTTTTTTCGTTTTCCGGCCAAAACTTTCTCTGCCCTTGCGAAAAGGGGAGAAGTGGGCTATGATATATATAATATGTCAGCAATGATTGTAGAAAAGATCATATAAAAGGGTAGAGAAGATATGAAACGAATCCGCATCACCGATCCGGGTCATCCGCAGTTTGCGCGAGCCTGGGAACTGTATGAAAAGAGCTTCCCGCTGCACGAGCAGCGCCTTCCGGAAGACCAGGAAGCTGTTCTGGCCGAGCCGGGTTATCATTTTGAAGTCCTCGAGCAGGCAGGCCGTTTTGTCGGCCTTGTGCTTTATTGGGAAAATGCACGCTTTATTTATATCGAGCATCTGGCCATCGATCCTTCAATGCGCGGCGCCGGTATGGGCACCAAGATCATGGATCTGCTGATGCAGAGCGGCAAGCCGATCATTCTGGAGATCGATCCGGTCGAAGATCAGCTCTCGGCCAACCGCCTGAACTTTTATAAGCGCATGGGCTTTAAGGAGAATGCCTTCCTGCATATCCATCCGCCCTATCGCGCCCAGTTTGAGGGACATAAGCTGCATCTGCTGTCCTGGCCTGCGCGTCTGGAGAACGATGCCTACAACGCCTTTGCATTCTATCTGACCAACAAAGTAATGGCCTATGCCGAACAGGCATAGGGCAGGGGGAGAATTATGAAAACAACCGTTTATTTCGTGCGTCACGCACAGTCGGACAATACCAATAAAGACGAGATGACCCGTCCGCTGACCGAGAAGGGTCTGCAGGACCGTATGCTGGCGCTGAACTATCTCAAGGATAAAAAGATCGATGCCGTCTATTCCAGCCCCTACCTGCGTGCAGTCACCACCGTACAGCCGCTGGCCGATCATCTGGGTCTGCCTGTTGTGACCGAGCCGGCTTTCCGCGAGCGCGCCACCGGCGACACAGCCGGAATCGAGGATTTTGCCCGTCTGCAGTGGGCCGACAAGAACTTTGCCGCACCCGGCGGCGAGAGCTTCCTGCAGGTGCAGGGCCGCGTAGGCAAGGCTTTTATGGCCCTTAATGCCAAGCACAGGGGAGAGACCTATGTTGTCGGCTGCCACGGCATGATGCTGGGCACCGTTGTCAACTATTTCGATAAGAGCTTTGAATATGAACAGTTCCAGCAGGTTCGCGGCCTGATGCCCTGGATCGTTGAACTGGTTTTCGAGGATGGCAAGTGCATTTCGCTGCAGTCCATCGACCCCTTTAACGTATAATTCCGGAGGTTTACAGCATGTCGTTTGAAAAGGTCAAGGCCTGGTTTGATTCCATCGGTATGGGCGATCGGGTCAAGCATTTTGAGCTGTCCAGCGCCACCGTTGAACTGGCGGCCCAGGCTGTCGGTACGGCCCCTGCACAGATCGCCAAGACATTGTCTTTTCTGGTGGACGAGCAGCCCATTCTGATCGTGGCGGCCGGCGATGCCAAGATCGACAACAAGAAGTATAAGGCTTTGTTCCACAAGAAGGCAAAGATGATCCCGCCCGAAGAGGTCGAGGCCATCATCGGTCACGCACCCGGCGGCGTCTGCCCCTTCCTGACACGAGAGAATGTCGTCAGCTATCTGGACGAGTCGCTGAGGCGCTTCGAAATCGTCTATCCCGCAGCCGGCGACGCCCACAGTGCTGTCGAGCTGTCGCCCGAGGAGTTTGCCCGTATTCTGCCTGCGGCAGAGTGGATCGATGTGTGCAAGCTGCCCGAATAAAGCAGGAAAGATTCCCATTCATAATATCGATAAATCTGTCCCGCCTGAAAGGAGAACCTTTGGGCGGGACTTTAATTTACGAAAAAAAGCTTTGTTTTTTGATGTGAAAGAATTGACGGGGATTTAAACAACTATTATAATATAAGTGTATGTGCCGACTGCGAAATCCGGCATATTGCATTATCATTTGATTCGAACAGGAGAAATTGAAAATGATCCAGATCAATGGCAGAGACCTGACACTCGAGCAGGTCATGGCCGTCGCCAGAGGCGGCGAAAAGGTCGAGCTGACAGCCGAAGCCAAGGTGCTTGTCAACAAGGCCAGAGCATATGTTGAAAAGAAGGTTGCCGACAAGGCAATCGTTTACGGTCTGACCACCGGTTTCGGTGAGTTCTCCAAGGTATATGTCCCCACTGAAGAAACAGCAGCCCTGCAGAGAAACCTGATCATCAGCCATTCCTGCGGCATGGGCAATCCTCTGCCCACCAACGTTGTCCGTGCAGCCATGCTGCTGCGCTGCAACGCCCTGTCCCGCGGTAACTCCGGCATCCGTCTCTCCACCATCGAGACCATGCTGAACATGCTGAATGCAGGCGTTCATCCCATCATTCCCGAGAAGGGCTCTCTGGGCGCCAGCGGCGACCTGGCTCCTCTGTCCCACATCGTCCTGGTTATGCTGGGCGAAGGCGAAGCCGAATATCAGGGCGTTCGCATGAGCGGTAAGGAGGCCATGGAAAAGGCCGGTATCCCCACCATCGAGCTGGCTGCAAAGGAAGGCCTGGCACTGATCAACGGCACACAGATCATGACCGCTGTTGCCTGCAACGTCATGTGGGATGCCCTCGACCTGAGAAAGACAGCCGATATCGCCGCAGCTATGACCGCCGAGGCGCAGCTGGGCATTAAGAAGGCTTTCGACCATAAGCTGCACGACGTCCGCGGCCACAAGGGCCAGAAGGATACCGCAGCCAACCTGCTGCAGATCCTGGAAGGCAGCCAGCTGGCACACGACCTCAACCCCGATAAGGTTCAGGACGCTTACGCCATCCGCTGCACACCCCAGATCCACGGTGCAAGCCGCGACGCCATCGACTATGTCTACGGTGTCATTTCCCGCGAGATCAACGCTGTAACCGACAACCCCATCATCTTCCCCGATGACGACGAGGCCATTTCCGGCGGCAACTTCCACGGCCAGCCCGTCGCTCTGGCTATGGACTTCCTGGGTATTGCTCTGTCGGAGTATGCCAACGTTTCCGAGCGCCGTATCGAGCGCATGGTCAACCCCGCTCTGTCCAACGGCCTGCCCGCATTCCTGACCAAGCACGGCGGCGTCCATTCCGGCTTCATGATCGCACAGTATTCGGCTGCTTCCATGGTTTCCGAAAACAAGGTCTATGCACATCCCGCTTCGGTCGACTCGATCCCCTCTTCGGCCAACCAGGAAGACCATGTTTCCATGGGTACAACCGCTGCCCGTAAGGCTGCCATGATCATCGACAACAGCCGTAAGGTTCTGGGCATCGAGCTGTTCACAGCTGCACAGGCTCTGTGGCTGCGCGGCGAGGACAAGCTGTCTCCCGCAACCAAGGCTGTCTACGATCATATCCGCAAGACCGTCGCTCCCATCGACGAGGACGTTGTCATGTACACCCGTATGGCTGCCTGCGAGCAGATGATCGTCAATCACGAGATCACCGCTGCTGCCGAGGCTGTCTGCGGCGAGCTGAGATAAGTCGTTTTCGATTTTCCTTTATTGGTATTCACGGCCGGCCCGGCAGGGGAGACCCTGTGCGGGCTGTGCCTGAAATAGAAAAGCAATTATTTAAAAATAAAAAACAGGAGAGTGTAGCAAAATGTTGTCCAACAAAGAAATTGGCCAGGCTATGACCATCAAGCTGGATGCCGAGCTGCCCGCATATCCCGAGTTCGTCGAGGGTATCCGCCGTGCACCCGACCGTGGCTTCCGCCTGACACCCGAGCAGACAAAGATCGCGCTGAAGAACGCGCTCCGTTACGTTCCCGAAGAGCTGCATGAGACTCTGGCTCCCGAGTTCCTCGAAGAGCTGAAGACACGCGGCCGTGTTTATGCCTACCGTTACCGTCCTGCCGGCCGCATCCACGGCAAGAGCATCGACGAGTATAAGGGTAAGTGCACAGAAGGCAAGGCTATCCAGGTCATGATCGACAATAACCTGGACTTTGACGTTGCCCTCTATCCCTACGAGCTGACCACCTACGGTGAGACCGGCCAGGTCTGCCAGAACTGGCTGCAGTATCGCCTGATCATGAAGTATCTGGAAGAGCTGACCTGCGATCAGACACTGGTCGTCGAGTCGGGCCACCCCCTCGGCCTGTTCCCCTCCAGACCCGAATCCCCCAGAGTTATCATCACCAACGCCCTGATGGTCGGTATGTTCGACAATCTGGAAGACTGGGAGATCGCTGAGGAGATGGGCGTCGCCAACTACGGTCAGATGACCGCCGGCGGCTGGATGTACATCGGTCCTCAGGGCATCGTCCACGGTACATTCAATACCATTCTGAACGCCGGTCGTAAGTACCTGGGTGTTGATCCCATGGGCGACCTGCGCGGCCACACCTTCGTATCCTCCGGTCTGGGCGGCATGTCCGGTGCTCAGCCCAAGGCTGCCAACATCGCCAACGCTGTCGGTATCTTCGCCGAAGTCGATATGTCCCGTATCGAGACACGTCACAGCCAGGGCTGGGTAGACGTTGTCAAGACCGATCTGGCCGATGTTTTCGCAACAGCACAGGAATATCTGGACAAGAAGGAATCGATCACCATCGCTTACCACGGCAACATCGTCGACCTGCTGGAGTATGCCGATCAGCACAACTTCCACATCGACCTGCTGTCCGACCAGACATCCTGCCATAACGTCTACAACGGCGGCTACTGCCCCGTTGGCATGACATTTGAAGAGCGTACAGCTATGCTGCACGACGACAGAGAGCAGTTCGTCAAGCGCATCGACGAGACCCTGCACCGTCACTTCAACGTTATCAAGAATCTGACAGCCAAGGGCACCTACTTCTTCGACTATGGCAACTCCTTCATGAAGGCCATCTACGACTCGGGCGTCAAGGAAATCTCCAAGAACGGCTACGACGAGAAGGACGGCTTCATCTGGCCCTCCTATGTTGAAGATATCATGGGTCCCATGCTCTTCGACTATGGCTATGGTCCCTTCCGTTGGGTCTGCCTGTCCGGCAAGCCTGAGGATCTGCATGCCACAGATATGGCAGCTATGAGCTGCATCAACCCCGAGCGCCGCTTCCAGGATCGCGACAATTACGTCTGGGTCCGCGACGCCGAGAAGAACAAGCTGGTCGTCGGCACACAGGCCCGTATCCTCTATCAGGATGCCGAAGGCCGCCGCGACATCGCGCTCAAGTTCAACGAAATGGTCCGCAAGGGCGAGATCGGCCCCGTTATGATCGGCCGTGACCACCACGACGTTTCCGGTACAGACTCTCCCTTCCGTGAGACCTCCAACATCAAGGACGGCTCCAATGTTATGGCTGATATGGCTGTTCAGTGCTTCGCAGGCAATGCTGCCCGCGGCATGAGCATGTGCGCCCTGCACAACGGCGGCGGCGTCGGCATCGGCAAGGCCATCAACGGCGGCTTCGGCCTCGTTCTGGACGGCAGCCGCAGAATCGACGACGTTATCAAGTCGGCTATGATGTGGGACGTTATGGGCGGCGTTGCAAGACGTTCGTGGGCAAGAAACGAGGCTTCCATCGAGACCTCGGTTTTGTACAACCAGAACTATGGCGACATCGGCCACATCACCATTCCTTATGTTGCAAACGACGAACTGATCAATAAACTCGTGGAGGCTAAATAAAATGGCAAAGATCGTAGAATGCATCCCCAATATCTCTGAGGGCAGAAATACAGAAATCATCGAAGCGGTTCTGGACCAGGTTCGCGCCACAGCCGGCGTCACCCTGCTGGACTACAGCTCCGACCCCAACCACAACCGCACAGTTATCACATTCCTGGGCAGCCCCGAGGGCGTTCAGGAGGCCGCTGTTGCTCTGGCCAAGAAGGCTGCCGAGCTGATCGACCTGACCAAGCACGAAGGCGAGCATCCCAGAATGGGTGCTGTCGACGTTATCCCCTTCGTTCCCATCAAGGAGATCACAAAGGAAGAGTGCGTCGAGCTGTCCAAGGTCGTTGCCGAGCGCGTCTGGAACGAAGCCAAGATGCCCGTATTCCTCTATGAGGATTCGGCTTCGGCTCCCAACAGAGTCAACCTGGCCAAGATCCGTAAGGGCCAGTTCGAAGGCATGGCCGAGAAGGTCCTGGAGCCCGAATGGGAGCCCGATTTCGGCGGCAGAACCATCCATCCCACAGCCGGTGTTGTCGCTGTCGGCTGCAGAATGCCTCTGGTTGCCTTCAACATCAACCTGAACACACCCGACCTGAACATTGCTTCGGCAATCGCCAAGATCATCCGCCGCTCCAGCGGTGGCTTTGACTGCGTCAAGGCTCTGGGCGTTATGCTGGAAGACCGCAACATTGCACAGGTCTCCATCAATATGACAAACTTCAACAAGACTCCTCTGTACAGAGTCCTCGAGCTGGTCAAGGCCGAGGCTAAGCGCGGGGGCGTCACCGTTGTCGGCACAGAGATCATCGGCCTGACACCCATGAACGCTCTGATCGACTCGGCTGAGTACTATCTGCAGATCGAGAACTTCGACAAGAACAAGCAGGTTCTCGAGAACTACATGCTCTAATTCCAACTCAGAACTTTCAATAGGTGAAGCTATGCTGCTGATTAAAAATATCGGCACTCTGCAGACACCCGTCGGCTCTTTCAAGCACGGCGGCGAAAAGCAGGGTGAGAATGTAAAGCTGAACAATGCCGCCCTCCTCATCGAGGGCGGCGTCATCAAGGCCATCACCTGTGACGGCAAACTGCCCGAAGGCGCCGACAAGGCCGATCAGGTCATCGACGCGCAGGGCAAGCTGGTCACACCCGGCCTGATCGACTGCCATACACACATGGTCTTCGGCGGCTACCGCCAGGGCGAGATCCCCCTCAAGCTACGCGGTGCAGGCTATCTGGATATCCTGCGTGCCGGCGGCGGCATTCTGGATACCGTTGGCAAGACACGTGCTGCCACAGAAGACGAGCTGTTCGAGAAGTCTATGGGCTTCCTCAACGAAATGCTCGACCTGGGCGTCACCACTGTCGAATCCAAGAGCGGCTACGGCCTGGATAAGGAGAACGAGCTCAAGCAGCTCCGTGTCAACAAGCGCCTGAACGAGGCACACAAGATCGACATCGTCTCCACCTTCCTTGGCGCCCATGCCATTCCCGAGGAATACAAGGGCAAGGCCGATGAATATATCGACATGCTCTGTGATGAACTCCTGCCCGTTATCGCCGAAGAAAAGCTGGCCGACTTTGTCGACGTCTTCTGTGAAGACAGCGTCTTCGACGTACCCCAGAGCCGCAAGATGCTGCAGGCCGGCCAGAAGCTGGGTCTGCGTGCACGCATCCATGCCGACGAGATCGAAGAGATCGGCGGCGCATCTCTGTCGGGCGAGGTCGAAGCCGTTTCGGCCGAGCATCTGATCGCCACAGGCGAAACCGGTATGGCTGCCATGGCCAAGGGCGGCGTTATTGCCGACCTGCTGCCTGCAACATCCTTCTATCTCAACAAGACCTTTGCACCCGCTCGCCGCATGATCGAGCTGGGTATTCCCGTCGCCATCGCGTCCGACTTCAACCCCGGCTCCTGCCCCTCGCTTAACCTGCAGCTGGCCATGAGCATGGGTTATATCAAGTATCGTATGACACCCGAAGAGGTCCTGTCTGCCGTTACCATCAATGCCGCCTGCTCGGTTGGCATGGAAGACAAGATCGGTACCCTCGAAGAGGGCAAGCAGGCCGATATCGTTATCTGGGACGCACCCGACATGGAAATGCTGGTCTATCGTTTTGGCAGCAATCTGGCCAAGACAGTTATTAAGAATGGTGAGGTCGTAAAAGCATGAAGCTTGTAGAGATGACAGTTAACACATATATCGACACCGTCGCATCCGATGCTCCCGCCCCCGGCGGCGGCAGTGCATCGGCCCTCTGCGGCGCACAGGGCGCCGGCCTGGCCACCATGGTTGCCGGCCTGACCATCGGCAAGAAGAAGTATGCCGAGTTCAACGACGCCTGTGTCGAGATCCGCGACAACGGTACACCTCTGGTCGAGGCTCTCAAGGCCCAGATCGACAAGGATACCGACGCTTTCAATCTGGTTTCCGCTGCATTCAAGATGCCCAAGGAAACCGACGAAGACAAGAAGGCCCGCTCGGCTGCTATTCAGCACGGCACACTGGTCTCGACCGAGGTTCCCTTCGAGACCATGACACTGGCGCTGGATGCACTGCGCAATGCCAAGAAGCTGCTGAACGGTTTCAACACCAACGCAGCTTCCGATCTGGGTGTTGCTGCCCTCGATCTGTTGGCTTGTGTCAAGGGCGCATGGCTCAATGTCCTGATCAACATCGGCAGCCTTAAGGATACCGAAAAGGCTGAGATGTTCCGCACACAGGGCCTGGCTGTTGTCAAGGAAGCCGAAGAGATCGCCGGTGAGATCTACGGCGAGATCGAAAAGATCATCTGCCAGTAAAATGCAGTTCAAAGGCCGCCCATTTCGGGCGGCCTTTCTTTAAAAAGCCTTCCCTTGCATAGGGAAGGGGGACCGCTTTAGCGGTGGATGCGTAGATTTATTGTTTGATTTTCTTTATTATGCATACAAAAGGATTTGATCCCATTTATTCCAAAGAGAGCCGCGCCCTGATCCTCGGCACATGGCCGTCGCCCAAATCTTTCGAAATGGGCTTTTACTACGGCCATAAGCAGAACCGATTCTGGCCGCTGATGGCCAGGCTGACCGGCAGGGAAGCGCCGCAGACCATTGAAGACAAGAAGGCACTCATTTTAGAGAGTGGCCTTGCCCTTTGGGATACCATCGAGCAATGCACCATCGTCGGCGCTGCCGATG
>JAFQKM010000056.1 GCA_017396925.1 Clostridia bacterium | reverse complement strand
TTAAATAGCAGTATAACATAAAACGATGGATAATTCAACCGCTGACAGAAAAGCCGACAAATCGCCGCAGCGGCTTGCCTGTTGGCAGAAAATATGATAGGATGGACTTATCTAAAAGACAACCTATCAAGGAGGAATATCCGTGATCCAAGATATCGGCGAAGGCGTATTCTCCAACGCTTTCTCTACAGAGCCCCCTTATGAAGGCGCTCCTCTCTACTGCTACCGCGGCAATGATATTCTCGTCAAGGGCGACGAGTACGCCCCCGAGCTGCCCACCTACGGCGAGCTGACTCCGGCCTGCCACCACCTTTTCTTTATGGAAGGCAAGGGCTGCTACATCAACGAGGAGATCCTCAAGACCCCCGAAGGCTTCCGTTATGTCAACGCCCCTGCGCTGGCCCGCAGCCATCCTGACCGCAAGATCGCATTCTCGGTCATCACCGGCCTGCAGCTTTCCCGCTGGGAGCAGTCCCGCAAGTTCTGCGGCCGCTGCGGTGCCCCCACCGAGCGCAGCCAGGTCGAGCGCGCCATGATCTGCCCCAAGTGCGGTCAGCTGGAATATCCCAAGATCTGCCCCGCCACCATCACCGCCATCACCCACAACGGCAAGCTGCTGCTGGCCCGCGGTAAGAACAGCCCTCCCGGTCGCTATGGCCTGATCGCCGGCTTCTGTGAGATCGGCGAGACCTTTGAAGAGACCGTCAAGCGTGAGGCCATGGAGGAGGTCGGCATCAAGGTCAAGAATGTCACCTACTTCAAGAACCAGCCCTGGGGCTTCTCTGATTCCCAGATGATCGGCTTCTTTGCCGAGCTGGACGGCGACGACGAGACCCTCTGTCTGCAGGAAAGCGAACTGGCCGAAGCCCATTGGTTCACGCCCGACGAGGTTCCCCATCCTGCCAACGACATCAGCATCTTCTCCGAGATCGTCTGGAAGTTCCTGACCGATCACGGCATCGAAAGAGTATAACCCCAATCCCATAAAGAAAACAGGCATCCGATCGGATGCCTGTTTTTTATTGTTTAATAAAGTCTGTACAGAAGGGCTGCCACCTCGGCACGGGTGATGCCGGCATTGGCCTTGACTTCGCTGCCGCCGCCATAGCCGTTGACGATGCCCAGATGGCTGAGCAGAGAGATGTGATCCTGTGCCCATGCGGGAACCGATGCAAAGTCGCTGTAGCCGGCCGGGCTGTAGTTATAGCCGCGGCTGATGGTGCGGCCCAGTACGGTCATGACGCGGGCACGGTTGGCGCCCTGGGTGGGATAGAACCAGATGTTGCCTGCACTGTCGCTGCCGCCCTGCATGATGCCCAGCGCATAAAGGGCCTTTACATGGGGCAGCGCCCAGTCGTGGATCAGCTCGCCGTCGGCATAGGGCAGCTCGACGCCGTCGTACTTGCCTGTATCAATGCCCATGTAACGGGAGATCATGGTGGCGACCATCTCATTGGTGCAGGTTCCCTGCGGACGGAAGGCGGTATCGGCGGTAAAGACCCCCTTGCCGTGGAGGTAGTTGACATAGGTCTCGGCCCAGTGACCGGACATATCGCCAAAGGGGCCGCTCAGGCTGCCCTCGGTCTCGTCCACATAACGGGTGCGGTTGCCGAAATAGTCGACCGCTTCAACGGTCAGCTTATGCAGGCCGCCGTCCTGGGGCATGGCAACGGTCAGCAGGCCGGCGCTCTCGTCAAAGGCAAAACCGGTCGTCGCGCTGCCGTCGATCTTGACGGTCAGGTTGCCCTTTTCAAGGGCGTATGCGCCGTCGTCATAGATGGCCAGCGAAATGCTGCTGCCGCTGGAAATCGGTTCGATGACGGGCGGCGTGCTGTCGGCCTGAGCCTTACCATAGTGGCCGATGATCTGGTCGAGATAGGCCTTGGCGTTCTCCCCTGCCTCCAGTTCAGCGCGGAAGCCGGCGATCGACTGTGCGCCCGAGGGCAGGTCGATGGTATTGAAGACCCAGCTGTTCTTCTTCATCTCGATGGCGCGGGAGACCGTGCCGCCCGAGGTGTTGAAATCGATATACCATGTGCCGGTGCCCTTGGCCATCATGGTCAGCTGCTGCATGCCGCCTGCGATCTTCATGGGGTTGCGCGCCGTATAGAGGGCGGTGCCGCCGCTCTCCAGGGTCGCCTCGGCACTAACCTCCAGGCTGCCCATGCCGTAACGGGCATTGTCGGCCGTCAGATTGACCCTGACCGATGCCGTGCCGCCGTTTTCGGTGGTGGGTGTGAAGTCGCGCTCGCCTTCAAAGCCGGTGATGACTGCCGGCGCCTTACCGACCGAGACATTCAGTGTGCGGCTGAGGCTGCCGTAGGACACCGTTACGGTGCCGCTGATGCCCTGGGCATGATTTGCGGTAAAACGGCCGTTTTCGTCGATGGTGCCGATATTGCCGCCGACCGAAAAATCAAACTGGGTATCGGTCGATCGGATGGTTCGCAGGCCATCGGTGACAATAACGTCCAGATCGACGCTCTCGCCGCCGTCGAGAGCCAGCTTGTTCAGGGATGCCGTGCTGCCCTTTTTGACCACCGACATAACAGCCGGCTCGTCCACCGCGGTGATCACGGCGCTGTCGCATCGGCCGGCGCCGCTGAGAGATACCGTGACATCGGTGCCGTAATCGGGAACCGTCAGTACATTGCCTTCGATCCAGCCGCCGCCATCCTCGATGGTAAAGCCGCTGTCGTAGCTGTCGATGGGATAGTAGTCCTTGTTAT
>JAFQKM010000055.1 GCA_017396925.1 Clostridia bacterium | reverse complement strand
GCGCCTGTCGCACCGGCAGGACCCATAGGCCCGGTGGCACCTGTAGCGCCTGTCGCACCGGCGGGACCCATAGGCCCGGTGGCACCTGTGGCGCCTGTCGCACCGGCGGGACCCATAGGCCCGGTTGCACCTGTAGCACCGGTCGCACCGGCAGGACCCATAGGCCCGGTTGCACCTGTAGCGCCTGTCGCACCGGCAGGACCCATAGGCCCGGTGGCACCTGTAGCGCCGGTCGCACCAACAGGACCCATAGGCCCGGTTGCACCTGTAGCGCCGGTCATACCGGCAGGACCCATAGGCCCAGTCGCACCTGTAGCGCCTGTCGCACCGGCAGGACCCATAGGCCCGGTGGCACCTGTGGCGCCTGTCGCACCAGCAGGACCCATAGGCCCGGTCGCACCTGTGGCGCCTGACGCACCCACAGGACCCATAGGCCCGGTGGCACCTGTGGCGCCGGTCGCACCGGCAGGACCCATAGGCCCTGTCGCACCCGTGGCGCCTGCAGGCCCGATGGGGCCGGTCGGCCCGGCGATCAGCGAGGGACAGCAGGAGAGGGGATAGCAGGCCATCTGGGGCATACAGGGCCACGCCGGCGGGCAGGGGGTCGGCTGGGGCGCACAGCACTTGGGCTTGGCGGTGCCGCCGCCATACTGGGCGCAGTTGATGGTCTTGGTCTTACAGAAATCGGGATCGAAAAAATCGGGCATGAAATACCTCCTTTGGTTTGGCCCTCGGGGGGCCTCAGGACAGTATATGCGCTCCCTTTCGCCCCCGTGCGGCCGATAGGCATTGAAACAGAGGGCATTTTTTGATATGATACTTATGTATCGGCATTTGCCATGATGAAAAGGAGATATCGTATGTTTTTACATAAACTGACCGCCCTGCTGCTGGCCTTCACCCTGATGGGCGGCTGCGCAGGGGACGACCGGAAACCCGAGGCCGATCCCGTGCCCGAGGCTCCGCCCGTACAGCAGGAACAGACGGCGCCCGAGGCCGAAGCCCCCGAAACCGAAGCGGATGCGCCGCAGGCCGAGCCGACCCCCGAACCCCGGGACATCACCCTGCGCCTGACCGCCGTGGGCGACAATCTGGTGCACAACACCCTGTCCTTCGACAGCCGCGTGGAGGGGGGCTACGACTTCATGCCCATCTACGGCCCCATCGCCCATAAGATCGAGGGCAGCGACATTGCCATCGTCAACCAGGAGGTTCCCCTCGACGGTACGGTGGGCGGCTATCCCACCCTCAGCGCCCCTGCCGAAGTGGCCGACGCCCTCAAAGCCGTCGGCTTCAATGTGGCCACGCTGGCCAACAACCATATGGCCGACAAGGGAGCAGCCGGTCTTAAGGCCACCATCGAAAATCTCGAGGCCCGCGGCATCCATACCGCCGGCGCCCACGCCGCTGATCTGCCCGGCACCCTCATGCTGGAGAAGCAGGGCATCCGCATCGGCATCCTGTCCTACACCTACGGCACCAACAGCGGCCTCGGCGACGCCGGCTGGGTCATCGACCGCATCTCCACCGAGCAGATCACCCGCGACGCCGAGATCCTGCGCCCCCAGTGCGATTTTCTGATCGCCGCCATGCATTGGGGCGAGGAATACCAGCGCACCCCCTCGGCAGGCCAGAAGGCGTTTGCCCAGAAGCTGGCCGATCTGGGGGTCGATCTGATCCTCGGCAGCCATCCCCACGTCATGCAGCCGGCCCAGTGGCTGACCGGCAAGGGGGGCAACGAGACCCTCTGCATCTATTCGCTGGGCAACTTCACCTGCGACCAGCGCGATCAGGACCGCATGATCGGCGCCCTGCTGACCTGCGATCTGACCTTTGCCCCCGACGGCACCTTCCTCGGTTATGAGACCGCCGCGCTCGACGGTGTGGTCACCCACTGCACCTGGGGCAGCAAAAACTTTGCCCTGTATATGCTGGAGGATTATACCGAAGAGCTGGCCGCCCAGCACGGCCTGCACAAACACCAGAAGCCCATCAGCCTTGCCTTCTTCCAGGAGCGCATGGCGGGCATGAAGGAGTCGATCACACGATGAAATTCTGCAATATCGAGGTCGAGAGCCCCTTTTTCCTTGCACCCATGGCCGGAGTCACCGATGTGCCCTTCCGTTCGGTCTGCGAGGACTACGGCGCGGCCCTCACCTATACCGAAATGGTCAGCGCCAAGGCATTGACCTATAAAGACGAAAAGAGCGCCCGTATGCTTCATCTGCCCGAAAAGCGCAAGCCCTGCTTTGCCCAGATCTTCGGCAGCGAGCCGGACGTCATGGCCGAGGGCGCACGCCTGGCCGCCGAGATCTCGGGGGCCGAGGGCATCGACATCAACATGGGCTGCCCCGTATCCAAGATCGTCGGCAACGGCGAGGGCAGCGCCCTGATGCGCGACCCCAAGCTGGCCGAAGCCATCATCAAGGCGGTCGTGGCCGCCGTAGATGTGCCGGTCACCGTCAAGTTCCGCAAGGGCTTCGAGGCCGGCGCCGATACCTGCGTCGAGTTTGCCAAAATGGCCGAGCAGGCCGGCGTTGCGGCCCTCTGTGTCCACGGCCGCACCCGCGCCCAGATGTATACCGGCCAGAGCGACCGCACCGCCATCACCCGTGTCCGCGAGGCCATCACCTCGATCCCCGTGCTGGCGTCGGGCGACGCCCTGTCGGCCAAGGCCTGCTTCGAGATCCTCGACGAGACGGGGGCCGACGCCGTTATGATCGCCCGCGGCGCCGAGGGCAACCCCTTTATCTTTGAAGACTGTCTGCGCAGGATGCAGGGCCGTGACCTGCGCCGCCCCACCTGCGGCGAGCTGCTCGATCTGCTGATCCGCCATGCCGAAGAGATGGTGGCCTGGAAGGGCGAGCGTTCCCTTGTCGAGTTCCGCAAGCATGCCCTGTGGTATCTGGGCAGGCTGTCGGGCGTCAAGCCCTACAAGGTCCAGATGTCGGGCGTATCCGATCTGGCCCATCTCAAGTCGATCTGTGAAGCCATCCGAAAGGAAGACCCCGCCGTAAAGGAGGCGTAAAACCATTATGAATGAGCGTGCGCTGGTCGAGCGCGCCCGGGAGGGCGACGCGGCGGCCTTTGAAAAGCTGGTGACCCTGTATGAGCGCAAGGTTTACGCCACGGCTTTTCGATACACCGGCAACGAGCACGACGCCATGGATGTATCCCAGGAAGTTTTTATCCGCGTTTTCCGATTTTTAAATACCTTCAGTCTCGAAAGCAGCTTTTCCACATGGATCTACCGCATCACGGTCAATGCCTGCAAGGACCATATCCGCAAACGCAATGCCCGTGCCGAGCTGCCGCTGGAGCTGACCGACGAAGAGAGCGGCGACTATACCGTCGAGATCGCCGACTCGACCTATGATCCCGTCGAGATCTACGAGCGCACCGAGCTGCGCCACGAGATCCAGCAGGCCATCGACGATCTGCCCCCCAGCTATAAGGAGATCGTCATCCTGCGCGACCTTGGCGGCCTGTCCTACGACGAGATCGCCGACACCCTGAAGATCGAGGTCGGCACGGTCAAATCCCGGCTTTCGAGGGCCCGTGAAAAATTACGAAATTTTTTATTACAAAACGGGAACAAACCGATTTCATTCCGGTCTAAAGAGTGAAAGGAAGAATTGCTATGAAAGTATGTAACGATTATCGCCTTTTGATCAATCTGTATATCGACGGCGCGCTGGATGCCGATGAGGCCCGCCGGGTGGAAGCCCACCTCAGCAGCTGTCCCGCCTGCCGCCGCTACTGCGACGAGATCTGCATGGTCAACCGGGCCGTGCAGGAGGTCGCCATTCCCAAAGAACTGCATACCTCGATCATGGCTGCCGTATCGGCCGAAATGGCCCATGCGCAGGCCGATACCAATGTCACCCCCTTTCCCAAGGCGGCCCCTGCCGCACAGCCTGTGCAGAAAAAGCGCCGCCCCCGCCGCTGGATCGGCACGGTAGCCGCCATGCTGGCCATCGCCTGTGTGGGCGTCTTCGGCATGGACGGCGGCCTGACCTCGATCTTTTCGGGTATGGGCAGCAAGGCCGAAAGCGCCGACGCCGCACAGGAAGCCGTGATGGAAACCGAGACCATGGCCCCGGGCAGCGAGCGTAAGTCGGCGCAGTATACGGCCGGCAACGAGATCACCGCCGAAAGCGCCCCCGAAACCCCCGAAGCTGCCGATGGCAATACACTGCCCATCCGCATCGAAGAGGCCATGACCGGCTGGTTCACCGATGCCGAAGACCATGTACAGGTCGTTGAATGCGGCGCCCCCATGGGTATGGACGGCGCAGCCGACCTCCCTGCGAAGGAAGGCGGCGAAGATGGCCCTGTGCTCGACGACGGGATGCTGGATGAGCTCGACGCCCTGCTGGGCGAAGCGGCCGACGGCTTCGGCTTCTGCATGGTGGCCGCCGGAAGCCGTGAGGATCTGCCCGACGTCTTTGCCGATCAGGCAGGGGAGACCGCCCCCGGCTTTACGCTGGTCATCACGGTACGCAACGATGCCGCCGTCCACGAACAGATCGACGCCAGCCTCGGCAAGGCCGGCTTTGCCCTCTGGGAGGATACCGACGGCAGCCGTTTTGCCCTTGATCCTGCCGCCGAAGAGGGTCTGGTCGTTGTGGTTCTCACCGAATAAACCCATTTCAACCGATTGACAAAAGAAAAAAGCCCTGCCTCGGCGGGGCTTTTTCCGGTGCTGGGGGATCATTCGTAATCCTCCAGCAGCATGGCCAGCTGAACATCGTCCTCCACCGGAATACCGCGAAGGAGGCTTTCACGATCGGCCGCCGGCAGGGCCGATACCGGCGAATCGGTCAAGCGCACCAGCTGTCCGTCACCGGTGAAAACGGCCACCACGCCGTTCTGCGCGCCCACCATCCAGGCCGGAGCAGGGAGGGAAGGCTCGTCGGAAACCACCGGGATCGATGCTGCCGCTGCGGGCTTTGCCTGCAGATCAAGTACGGCCCCTGCTCCCATCAGCAGGGCCGACGCCCCCAATACACAGAGGGCGCGGGTCTGTAGATTGTTCATCATCTGTTAAGACTCCTGTCAAAATGAGAAAATTATAGCTTTTTAAGAACATTTTCCCCGAAAAATCTTAAATTATTCTGCAAAAACTAAAATTGAAAGAACAAATTGCCCGTTTTGCAATTTTTATCGAAACATGATATAATACCTTGTCGTAAATTGGAATTGCCGATTTACCGTTCGTTTGTTCGCTGTTGGACGCATCGGCGTCCGCCAAAATAGAGCCGTGCTCCGCTCTGCCCCGTGCAGAAGGAGCGGCCTGCCCTTCCGCAGGCCGGCGGCACTGTAAAGGAGAATCAGAAACGTGACCAAAACCAAGAAGAAAAGAAGACCGCTGCGTGCCATCGGTCTGACCCTGATCACCCTTATCCTGATCGGTCTGACCTGCGTGGGCATCTGCGGCACCGCCTTCGCCTACTACATCCGCGAGTATGTCAGCAAAGACATCGACATCGACCTCGAGGACTTCAGCCTCAACTTCACCAGCTTCATCTATTATGTGGATGAAAACGGGCAGGAGGTCGAGATGGAAGAGCTCCACGGCAAGGAAAACCGCGTCTGGGCCGACATCGAAGAGATCCCCCAGACCCTGCAGGACGCCTTTATTGCCGTTGAAGACAATACCTTCCTCGAGCACAACGGCGTCAACTGGAAGCGCACCATCGGTGCGGCCATCAACTTTGTCGTGCCCATCCGCGATAATTTCGGCGGCGGCTCGACCATCACCCAGCAGCTCATCAAGAATCTGACGGGCGACAACGACACCACCGTCAAGCGTAAGATCCAGGAGGTCATGCGCGCGCTGGAGCTGGACAAGAATTATGAAAAAGATGATATTCTGGAAATGTATCTCAATACCATCTATTTCGGCCAGTCGGCCTACGGCGTCCGTCAGGCGGCTTACACCTACTTCGGCAAGGAGCTCAGCGAGCTGACTCTGGCCGAATGTGCCTCGATCGCCGGCATCGTCAAAAACCCCTATAAGTACGACCTCATCCGTTTCCCCGAATACAATGCCGAGCGCCGCGCCATCGTCCTCAACGAGATGAAGACCTATGGCAAGATCTCGGAAAACGAGTATAACGCCGCCATGGCCGAGCAGGTCAAGGCCGTCGATCCCGACCAGCGCAAGGAAGAGGACGGCTATCAGAGCTACTTTGTCGACGCCATCATCGATCAGGTCATCGACGATCTGGTCGAGCAGAAGGGCTACAGCGAAGAGACCGCCAAGCTGCTGCTCTATACCGGCGGCCTGCGCATCGTCGCCACCATCGATCCGGCCATCCAGGCCAAGATGGACGCCGTCTTTACCGATCTGGAAAACTTCCCCGGCGTTCTGGGCCGCGACGGTACCATGCCCCAGGCCTCCATGGTCATCATGGATCCCTATACCGGCGAGGTCAAGGCCCTCTATGGCGGCCGCGGTGAAAAGACCGGCGACCGCGTGCTCAACCGCGCCACCCAGACCCGCCGTTCCCCCGGTTCGTCCATCAAGCCTCTGACCGTCTATGCCCCTGCCGTCGAGGCCGGGCTGATCACCCCCATCACGGTCATCGACGACGTTCCCAAGAACTTCGAGCTGCGTGCCAGCGGCTGGCCCAAGAATGAATCCAACGTCTACAGCGGCAAGGTCACGGTGCAGACCGGTATCGCCAAGTCGCTCAACACCGTTGCCGTTGATATCGTCAACCAGCTGACCCCCGAGCGTTCCTTCGACTTCGGCTTCAACCGCCTCAATATGTCGAGCCTGGTCGACGCCCGTACGGTCACCAATAAGGACGGCTCGACCCAGATCAAGACCGACAAGACCCTCGGCGCCATGGCGCTGGGCGGCCTGACCGACGGCGTCACCGTTCTGGAAATGACCGCCGCCTATTCGGCCTTCACCAACGACGGTTATTACACCGAGCCCATCCTCTACAGCAAGATCTACGACGCCGAAGGCAAGATCCTGCTGGAGAATACCCCCAATAAGACCGAAGCCATGAGCTCCAAGACGGCCACCTATATGCTCGAGCTGCTCAAGTATGCCGTATCCAACGGCACCGGCTCCCGTGCGGCCCTGGGCAACGGCATCGAGACCGGCGGCAAGACCGGTACCACCACCAGCAACTACGACCGCTGGTTTGCCGGCATCTCGCCCTATTATTCGGGTGTTGTCTGGTTCGGCTACGACAAGCAGCAGGAGGTCACCGGCGTTTCGGTCAACCCCGCCCTGCAGCTGTGGAAGGACGTCATGTCCCGCGTCCACGAGGGTCTGCCGGCCCGCAGCTTCAACGAAAGCACCGATCTGGTGCGCGTCAGCTACTGCCTCGACAGCGGCAAGATCCCCAGCGACCTCTGCAGCCAGGACGAGCGCGGCAGCCGCGTTGCAACGGGCTTTGTGGCCAAGGAAGACGCCCCCTCGGAGGTCTGCGACTGCCATGTAGCCGTCGAGCTCTGCCCCGAGACCATGCTGCCCGCCACCGAGTTCTGTAAGCTGGACGAGCTGGTCACCGTCTCGCGCATTGTCGTCACCGATCGAAACTTCCCCGTCCCGGTCCCCGTGTCCGACAGCGCCTATGTCTTTAAGGAAGACGAGTTCTGCCAGGTCCACAACGAAGAGAACGACGCCAACGCCGTCATTCCCGACTTCTGGCCCGACGATATGGATATCCCCGGCTCCATCGATGAATGGTGGAACGACCGCCCCGAAGGCGACAACGGTTCGGCCTTCGAAGACTGGTGGAACAGCTTGTTCCCCTCGGGCGACGAGAACGATCCTGCAGTGCCGCCGACCGACATCGAGCCGTAAGGTCTTCGAAGTCCGCCGCCAGTGCGGCGCCGATTTCGGAAGGCTTTGCCGCGCGAAATCTATGCAATGAAAAGGGGCCCCCGGAAAATCGAAGATTTTTTGGGGAAGCAGAAGAATACCCCAAGCCCCCGGCATTGCCGGGGGCTTTTATTATTCCTTTCGATGGGATCAAAGGGGCTATTGTTTCCTCCGATGGATGCTTGCGCGGCAGGGGATAGGCGTGCTATGATATATACTGAAGAAAAATC
>JAFQKM010000054.1 GCA_017396925.1 Clostridia bacterium | reverse complement strand
TTATTTCTCAAGGGCTTAGCCCTCAATTGCCTTCATCGCTTCGAGGGTTTCTTCCAGAAGCTTGTCCAGTTCCCAGCCCAGCTGTTCTGCGCCCTGTGCGATGACTTCGCGGGAGCAGCCGGCGGCGAACTTCTTGTCCTTGTACTTCTTCTTGAGCGACTTGAGCTCCATGTCGGCGCAGCTCTTGGAGGGACGCATGAGCGCAGCGGCACCGATCAGGCCGGTCAGCTCGTCGATGGCAAAGAGGACCTTCTCCATCTCCAGCTCGGGCTGTGCCTTACTGTCGGTCATACCCCAGCCATGGCTGGTGACGGCATGGATAAACTTCTCGTCGAAACCGGCCTTCTCCAGCAGCTCGACACACTTGACGCAGTGCTCTTCGGGCCACATCTCAAAGTCGATGTCATGGAGCAGGCCGACAACGGCCCAGTATTCGGCCTCGTCTGCATAGCCCAGCTTGTTGGCAAAGTATTCCATGCAGGCACTGACCGTCTGACCGTGGGCCAGGTGGAACTCTTCCTTGTTGTATTCTTTCAGAAGCGCCAGTGCTTCAGCTTTATTCATCATTGTGCTTATTCCTTTCCTGTAAACGCAGTTGCGATCGACGGCCTATGCCTCGATCTTCATCGGC
Organism: Clostridia bacterium; assembly: GCA_017396925.1. Taxonomy (GTDB): domain Bacteria; phylum Bacillota; class Clostridia; order Oscillospirales; family Butyricicoccaceae; genus RGIG1902. The sequence goes on along the minus strand of JAFQKM010000054.1, from coordinate 2,775 downwards.
ATGAAACGAATGCCGTCCTCTTCGGTCATTTCATCCGTCGGCTTGAAGCCGAGGGCGGTATAAAAAGGCACGGCATAAGGGGAAGAATTGACCGTGACCGTATTGAACTCGGGATCGAGCAGCTTGCCATCGGAAACCGCTTTTTTGACCAGCGCGGTGCCGATGCCGCGGCGGTGGTATTCACCGTCGACAAAAAGCAGCGAAATATGGTTGAGGCCGCGCATGGCAATGACGCCGACCAGATATTCATCCTCGAAGGCGCCCCAGAAGGTCATATTGCCTTCGCCCATCTGCATGAGCATATATTCCAGATCGATAAAGCGCCAGAACTCCTCGATGCCTTCCTGGGTGTATTCGGGTGCTTCAAACTCGGCGAAGACTTCCCATACCAGAGCCAGTGCTTCTTCAAGGGCCTCAGGTTCCAGCTTGCGGATCTCTTTTTTTGTACTCAATTTGGGAAACAACTCCTTAATAATGCCTTGGGCAAAATCTAAAAATTATTATACCATACTATCGGGAAAAAGTGTATATTTCCACTCGGATTTTTTTGGATTTTTTCTGTTGTTTTTCACAGCCTGTGTACAAGAAAAGGCCCTGCCGCAGAGGCAGGGCCTTGAACGCTTATTCTTCGCATTCCTCCATGAGCTTCTTGCCCTTGTTGAGGGCGAAATGTGCGGTGAGAATGCAAACGACAGCGATGGCGATCGAGAAGCAGAATGCGGTGACATAGGTGCCTGTCCAGTCGTACAGATAGCCGTAGACCGGGCTGAGCAGACCAACGCCGATCGACATGGACATCGATGTGTAGGACATGATCTTGGTATAGTCACGGTTGCCGAAAACGGCACGGGGCAGCAGGGCGCCCATCAGGCTGGTGGTGGAAGCACCATAGCCGAAGACGAATACAGCCAGGACCAGCAGCCAGCTGCCAATGCTGCGGGAGAGCATGACCATGACCAGACCGGTGATGGCCAGGATCTCGGCCAGTGTGATGGCGGCCTTGGCGCCCTTCTTGTCGCTGAAGGTACCAAGAGTCAGCTTGCCCAGTGTCGAACCGATCAGCGAGACCGAAGTCAGGGTCGCGCCGAAGGTGGCACCCAGACCGATGACCGACGCATAGGTGGTGATATGATTGGTGATGTTGTAGACGATACCGAAGCAGGGGACGCAGATCAGTGTGGCAATAAAGGCAGGCGACTTGAAGGCCTTTTCGGCAGGAACACCGGTGACCTTATGCTCGGCAGCCTTGCCGTTCTCCTTCTTTTCGCCGTCTTCCGCGCCATAGGGCTTCATGCCCTTATCCTCGGGCTTGAGTGTGACCAGGAAGAGCGATACGGGCAGCATGACCAGCGCGGTGAATGCAGCGATGGCCAGATAGCCGCTGCGCCAGGATGTGGCCTTGATGACCGCTGCGATGGCAGGATTGGCTGCAACGCCGACCAGTGCGCCGACGGCCAGGCAGGTGCCATAGATGGTGCCATTGTTCTTGGCGAACCAGTTGTTGATCATGCCGGGAACGGTGGCGCCGCCATAGAAGGCACTGGAGAGGCCGATCCATACAGCGCACAGATAAACCTGCCACAGGCTGCTGACGCGGGACATGCAGACATAGGCCAGCGCCGCCGAAACGGTGGCGACCGTCAGGACTTTGCGCATGCCGTATTTATTCATCAGCTTGGTGGCGGTGGGGAAGGTCAGCGCACTGGCAAAGGCCGACATGGTCTGATACAGCGCGACGTCACCGACGCCGACGCCCAGCGTCTGGCTGACCGGCAGATAGAAGTTACCGATGGTATAGGCGAAAACGCCCAGCTGGATGCCGACGATGCAGCAGCCGCAGAACATGATGATCCACGCATAGTGGAATCGGGATTGTTTCTTGGTTTCCATAATGACCCCCAATAAGTTTTTGTTTTGTGTATTCAGTTTACCACGTCCACCCCATTTTGTCGATAAAAGTTAAAAAAAGAACAAAAAGCCGCCCCTTACGGAGCGGCTTATCATTCATCTTGTAATGATCAGATAATACCAGGTCGGCTGAGTCGATGCAGGATCTATCCAAATCACTTTTTCTTCCAACTTATGAATATCCGAAGGACGCAACTCGTCAATAGATATCCTTTGTCTGTGGATCTTGGGTGGGTCATAGTCACTTAGCCATACATGACAAAGTTCCACCTCTTCCACCTGCTCAAGGCAGCGGCGAATATACGCGATAACCTGTTCTCCCCTGCCCTCAGTGTATTTGAACCACTCCAAAGCTACGCCATGGGCCTTCCCTGAGTAATGTCCAATATTTGAAAAAGGATGCAGATAAAAATTGTCATCGGCGCCGCCATCATCGATTACGCCTGTATCAATATTGAAATGGACACCATACTCTTTTTCCGGCTCATGCGTTTCCAACGGACAGTCAGCCGCAATTAAGATACAAGCACTCATTCTTACCCTCCTTGTATACATATAAGTTCATTATAGCGTTTTCTGCTTTTTTATACAAGCTGAATTGGCGCAAATCGACCGCCGCACCGGCGGCGGACCCAGGGCGGCCCCAATAGAAAAGCCGCCCCTTACGGAGCGGCTTTTGAAATGTGCATATTCTTTTAGATTCTCATGCAGGACTGGATTGCGACGCACTTGGGGCCGCCCTGGGTGATGAATGCGCAGGTCAGGTCGACGATCTCAAGGGCTGCACCGGGGAAGGCATTGGACAGCATGGTATATGCCTTGCGTGCCTGCTCGATGGTATCGGCATGGCTGATGCTGATCAGATAA
>JAFQKM010000053.1 GCA_017396925.1 Clostridia bacterium | reverse complement strand
TCGCTGGCCGGCTCGCTGATCGGCTATTATGCCCACCTGCTCAAAAACCGTCCCCGTTTTATCATCGTCGAGCCCACCATGGTCGCCTGCTTCTATAATTCCGCCAAGGTCGGCGATGGCGCACCCCACGGCGTCGAGAGCGCCGAGAATACCATCATGGCCGGCCTCAACTGCGGCGAGCCTTCGATCGGCGTATGGCCGGTCATCCGCGATCTGGCCACCGATTATCTGGCCTGTGATGACGATCTGACCGAGGACGGCATGCGCCTTTATGCCAACCCTGTAGAGGGCGACGAAGCCATTGTATCGGGCGAATCGGCTGCTGTCGGCCTGGGTCTGGTCAACCGCATCATGTCCAAGCCCGAGCTGGCAGAGATCCGCAAGGCTCTCGGCTTTGACGAGAACAGCCGCATCCTGCTGATCTCCACCGAAGGCGCCACCGACCCCGTCGGCTACGAGCGCGTCGTCGGCAAGAAGGCATAATTTTGTATGTATGATGATCTTTACACCGTCGAGGGCCTGAACAGGGCCCTCGCGGCTTTATCGGAGGAAAAATACAAGGTCTTCAACGATTCCCTCATCCCCGGCGGGCGGCAGAGCTTTGGGGTCCGTATGCCCCATCTGCGCGCCATGGCCAAAGCGATCTGCATGGGGGATTGGGAGGGCTTTCTGCACATCTGCCCCGATGATTACCACGAGCAGCGTGTGCTCAAAGGTCTCGTTATCGCAGGCGCACCCTGCAGTGTCGAGCGGCGGCTGGAACTGATCGGCGGTTTTGTACCCTTGATCGACAACTGGGCGGTGTGCGACCCCTTCTGCGGTGCACTCAAGGAGGCCGGAAAGCACCCGGATCTCTATTTTGCCCTTGCCGAAAGTTATCTCGACAGCCGGGAGGAATACGATCTGCGCTTTGCCGCCGTGCTGCTGCTCGATCATTTTATCGATGATGGGCATATCGACCGGGTGTTGGAGATCTATGAGGGCATGCATCACGATGGCTATTACCTTAAAATGGCGGTGGCCTGGGGCCTGTCGATCTGTTATGTCCACTACCCCGAAAAGACCCTCGAGGTCTTCCGCCGCGGAAGGCTGGACGACTTCACCCACAACAAGGCCATTCAGAAATGCCGCGAATCGCTGCGTGTATCCAAAGAAGACAAGGCCATGCTGCAGACCCTCAAACGAAAAACAGGCCGCACAAAGGCATAAATACAGCCGGTGCAGCCATCTTAACGATATAGGAAAATTGGAACAGAAGGGAGAGATTCCTTTGAAAAAGCTTTATTACGGCGGCCCCATCCGCACCATGACGGGTGGCGAGATGCCTTATGCCGTGCTGACCGAGGACGGGAAGATCACAGCGCTGCTGAATGCGGCCCAGGCGGCAGCTGTCAACGATGCCCAGCCGGTCGACCTTGGCGGCAGAACACTGCTGCCCGGTTTCATCGATGCCCACAGTCATTTTTCCGGTGTGGCTGCCGAGCTGATGCAGGTCGATCTCGATGGATGCACCTCGGTGGAGGCCATTCAAAGCCGCATCACGACATGGATCGAGCAAAACCGCCCCGAAGCCGGCAGCTGGATCACCTGCGCCGGCTATGACCACAACGACCTGCCCGAGGCACGGAACATTACCCGATGGGAGCTGGATGCCGTCAGTGCCGGACATCCGCTGGTGGTCAAGCACAAGTCGGGCCATATGGGCGTATTCAATTCGCTGGCGCTGGAGATGCTTGGCGTGGATGAAAATACGCCCTGCCCCAGCGGCGGCACCATGGGCCGTACGGCAGAGGGACAGCTGGACGGTTATATGGAAGAGGCCGCCATGTCGGCGCTGACCCGCCGGATGCCGCCCATCGATCTGCAGGTCTATATGGAATGTATGGCCAAAGCGCAGCAGATCTATTTCTCCTACGGCATCACCACGGCACAGGAGGGGGCCATCCGCAACATTCTGCCCCAGCTCTATGCACAGGCCGTCCGGGAGCGGATGTTTGATATCGAGTTGATCGGCTATTCCGATCTGCGTTCCATGGAAGCCGTCGAGACCCATCTGCAGGGCAGTCTGCGGGATTACGACGGCAATTTCCGGGTGGGCGGATACAAGATCTTCCTCGACGGTTCGCCCCAGGGCCGCACCGCATGGATGCGTAAGCCCTATCTGGGCGGCGACCCCGATTACGTGGGCTATCCCATGATGGAGGACGAGGCCGTTTACGCGGCTGTGCGCCGGGCCTGTATGGAAAAGCGGCAGATCCTTGCCCACTGCAACGGCGACATGGCCTGCGAGCAGTATCTCCGCGCCTGCGAGCGGGTGCAGCGGGAGGGCTATGACATTGCTGCCATCCGTCCCGTCATGGTCCATTGCCAGCTGCTGGGGGCCGACCAGATCGGCCGCGCCAAAGATCTGGGCATGATCCTCAGCTTCTTTGTGGCCCATGTCTGGCATTGGGGCGACGTCCATATCCGCAACTTTGGCCCCGAGCGCGGCGAACACATTTCGCCGGTGGCGTTGGCCGTCGAGCTGGGTATCCCCTATACCTTCCATCAGGATGCGCCGGTCATCAAGCCCAATATGCCCGAGACCCTCTGGTGCGCCGTCAACCGCCGGAGCAAGAGCGGCAGGGTGCTGGGCCCCGAGCTGGCTGTATCGGCAGAGGAGGCCCTCAAAGCCGTTACCGTCAACGCCGCATATCAATACTTCGAAGAGGACAGAAAGGGCTCGATCGCACCCGGCATGGCTGCCGATTTCGTCATTCTCGACCGCGACCCCATGGCCATTCCGCCCGAAGAGCTTTGTGATCTCAAGGTCTGCATGACCATCAAACGGGATAAACCTGTCTATCAGGCATAAGAAAAAGCCGCTCCCCAAAAAGGAGCGGCTTTTATGATGTTTAAGGATAAGTCAGGGTTTCCTGCTGTAATCCCTCGCGCCGTAGATGGCCGAGCCGACACGGACGATGGTGGCGCCTTCAAGGATGGCCTCTTTATAGCTGGCGCTCATGCCCATGGAGAGGGTGTCGATGGGCAGGTCGGGGTATTTCTCCCCAAGCTGTGTATAGAGGGTGCGGAGATTTGCAAAATAGCGGCGGTTGTCGTCGCTGGAAATGCCGGCAGGGGGAATGCCCATCAGGCCGCGGAGGCGGATGTGGGGGAGGGCAGCGGCCTGCTCGGCCATGGGCCACAGATCTTCCATCCCGGCGCCCGTTTTGCTCTCTTCGCCGGCCAGATTGAGCTCCAGCAGGATGTCCTGAATGACGCCCTGCCTGCCGGCCTCCTTTTCGATGGCCTCCAGCAGGCGCAGGCTGTCGACGCTCTGGATGAGGGAAGCGAGGCCGACCACCTTTTTGACCTTGTTGGTCTGCAGATGGCCGATGAAATGAACATTCTTGCCCAGATAGGCGCCATCCTGATGATGGGCCACCAGCTCCTGCATATGGTTTTCGCCAAAGCAGTCGACCGGCATTCCGGCGCTCATGCGGACGGTCTCGCTGGTCTGGGTCTTGCTGACGGCACAGAGCAGGATCTCCTGTGGGTCACGGCCGGCGGCAACGGCGGCTTCGGCCATGTGAAAACGGACACGGGCAATGCGTTCTTCCATGAGGACGGCGGGCGGATAGTTGAGCATAGATCACATCTCCTGATAGGCGGCGCGGGGACCGCCGATAAACTTGGGGCGGGTACGGGCACAGAGGATGTTGGCCTGACCGATCTTATTGAGGCTCAGGCGGACGGGCACGGCCACACGGCGCAGATGCATGCCGATGAGGGTGCCGCCGATGTCGAGACCGGCGTCGGCCACAATGGTTTCAACAGCGACGGGGTCGGAAAAGGTATTCCATGCCGTGACGGCAAAGGAGCCGCCGGCGTGGGGCTGGGGCTTGACCCAGACCGGCTCGAAGCCGTGGGCTTCGGCCACCGCACGCTCCATAACGAGGGCACGGTTGAGATGCTCGCAGCACTGGACGGCCAGATGGATGCCCTTTTCCTGCAATACGGGCCAGATGCCGCGGAAGGCGGCCTGGGCGGCCTCCATCGACGAGCCGTGGCCGATGTGCTGCCCCACCATTTCGCTGGAGGAGCAGCCGATGACCAGCAGCTGGCCGGGGCGGAGCCTGGCCTGCTCGAGCAGTTCGGTGACGGCGGTGCGGGCCTGTTGTTCGATCATTTCATACATAGGGGATTACGACCTTTCTGGGTGCATGGGGGAGGGGGATCAATGGATCTTGCGGACGATGCGGCTGCCCTGACGCATGGCGTAGACGCCGCGGGTCTCGTCCATGAGGACTTCATAGTTGACGTCGCTGAAGGCGCCGCGGACGATGGCATAGCGGTCGGAGATGACCATGAGGGGGGCTTCCTTCTTGCCGAGGTCGACATAGGGCCTGCCGTCCTTTTCAAGGATGGTGAAGCCGGCGCCCTCGTCCGATTCATAGCGGCCGCAGATCTGGGCGAGGTATTCGGGCGCCCATGCGTGATCGGCGTGGCGGGGCAGATGGATCTCGGGATCCTGGCCGGCAGCCAGACGGAGCAGGGCAAAGGCGGCAGGGGAGGCGGCAACGTCTTCGGTGTTGCACAGGATGATGGCGCCCATATCCAGCTCGTAGGACCAGACCATGGCCGAAGAGACGCCGGGCAGGCTGCCGTTGTGGTAGACCATGCTGTAGCCGTCGGCCTGGGCCTGCAGCAGGCCGAAGCCATAGGTCGCGCCGTAGCCGTTGGTCTGACGGGGCTTGATCATCTCGCGGATGCTGCCCATCGAAGCCACACGGGTGCCGTTGGTGCCCTTGCCGTAATTCAGATACATGGCGATATACTTTGCCATATCGGCCACCGTCGACTTCATGGCGCCGCCGCCGTTGAGGACGAAGGCATTGTCGAGGTTATGGGAAATGCTTCTGGGGCCGTGCTCGGTAACATAGACGACCGAGGCGTTGGGGTCGGCCGCAGGGGCGACAAACTCGCTGGAGCTGCGGGTCATGCCCAGAGGCAGGCAGATGTGATTTTTGATATAGTCGGCAAAGGAGCGCTCGCCCGAGACCTGCAGAATGATGTGGGAGAGCAGGGCAAAGCCGTCGTTGAAATAGCTCATGGCGCGGCCGGGCAGGTCGATGTGGTGCGCCTGTTCGGCCATACGGGTGGCGACCAGCGCCGTGCCGTAGATGTCGAGGTGCTCGATGAAGGCAAAGTCGCCGTCGGCTTCCTGGCTGTAGCCCAGCTCTTTGGCGATGGTCTCCATCAGCAGGCGCTTCTGGGGATAGAAGCCGCCGCTGTGGCACATCAGGTGCCAGATGCGCACCGGCTCGGGCTGGTTCTGATTGTGGTATTCGGGGATATACTTGGAGATGGGGTCGTTGATGTGCAGCTTGCCGGCTTCGTGCAGCTGCATGATGGCCAGCGAGGTAAACGACTTGGTGATCGATGCCACGCCGAAGATGGTGTCGCGGTCGATGGGCAGATCACGCTCGACGTCGCGCAGGCCGTAGTATTTTTCAAAGACCAGCTCGCCCTGTTTGTTGACGACGGCGGCAGCCAGACCGGCGGCCTGACCGGCCTCCATGATACGGCCGACAACGCTGTCGAAGCGGGCCAGGTTCTCGTTGGTGATGTTCAGCATAAGAATAGCCTCCTTTGGTATTGGGTCCTTATGCAAACAGTTTAACACGGAAAAGGGAGATGCGCAAGGCATCTCCCCGGTCCGTTGTTATGAAAGTATGAAAGGGTGTGGTCGGTTTTGTCTGCCCTCAGTATACTACAGCCATCTTTAAGAAAAAAGCAGGAAAAACCTTAAGATTTTTTTAAGCCGATGGGGCACTTTTGCCTTTTTGCCGCGTCTATACTATATAGGGGAGGCATCCGTCCTCTTAAACAAATCTTAAGAAACTACAATCTTTCATCTTAAAGCCGGCTTTGGTAGAATAAAAGGGAAGATACAGAAAGGCAAGGATCCCAGCATGTACAATATTCTGATCTGTGACGACGAAAAAGACATCCGCGCAGCCCTGCGCATTTATCTGACCAACGAGTTATATAACCTCATCGAGGCCGAAAACGGCCGTCAGGCCGTGGAGATCGCCGAAAACACCGAGCTGCATCTGGCCCTGATGGACATCATGATGCCCGAGCTCGACGGCCTGCAGGCCATGGAGATCATCCGCGAAAAATACAATTTCCCCATCCTGCTGCTGAGTGCCCGCAGCGAAGACCACGACAAGATCATGGGCCTCAATCTGGGCGCCGACGACTATATCACCAAGCCCTTCAACCCCCTCGAGGTGCAGGCGCGCGTCCGCTCCCAGCTGCGCCGCTATACCAATCTGGGCGGCATGGAAAAGCCCCGCAGCTCGACCCTTGTGGTGGGCGGCATCGAGATGGACGACGAGCGCAAGCAGGTGTCGGTCGACGGCGAGCCGGTGGCGCTGACCCCTATGGAATACAACATCCTCAAGCTGCTGATGGAAAACCCCGGCAAGGTCTGGTCGTCGGCCCAGATCTACGGCAGCGTCTGGAACGAGAGCGGCTTCGGCTCGGAAAGCGCCGTGGCCGTGCACATCCGCCATCTGCGCGAAAAGATCGAGATCAATCCCTCCGAACCCCGCTACCTCAAAGTCGTCTGGGGCCAGGGATATAAGATGGAGAAGATTTAATCGCGGCTGTTTCTGCGGAAACAGCAGAACCGGCTTTCGCCGGCGCGATTTACGGGCGGGAACCGCGTTCCCCCCGTATGCCCCCTTCCGCTCTCCGAGGGGACATAGAATCAGCGCAGCGGTAATGACCATTGGCTGCGTCATGATTAAATATGATTTCCACCTATGGCGAACGACAGGTGCGGCAACGCTCATGCCGGTGTATATGAAATCCGAAGGAAATCTGTTGCAAGCAGAGGCTGGCAGTTATGGTTTAGAAAACAGGAATGGAGAATGAGCGCCTATGCGTAAATCAAAAGCCACCGAAAATCTGGCGCTGAAAATCACGGCGGTTTTCGTCTTTTTCTTAGCCGTCATCGGGCTGGGCCTCGGCCTGGTCGGCATCGTGGCCGGCGAGGAGATGGGGGTCTACGACGGCGATGGGGGCTGGTTCGGCACCCGGACCTGCACCGACGCCCTGCAGAGCCATGGCTGGCGGGTGGTCCACCGATA
>JAFQKM010000052.1 GCA_017396925.1 Clostridia bacterium | reverse complement strand
CTGCCCATCAGCGAGCTGCGCAGCTACATCGAAAACAAGATCATGTTCTAATTTCCAAGCCAACGGTCCATCAGATGGGCCGTTGGCTTTTTTATTTCGTTTCTCGATTTATGTTGAAGAAACCATTGAGGAAGTCAATATTTTTATATTGAGTTTGCCATATTTCTGTGTTAAAATACTATTGTGTAAAATCCGTATACTATTTATTTCCCATACAAAACAAGGAGGCTGTGTTTTATGTTCGATCCCAAACGCGTTATTCCCAAGGTCGTTGCTGAAATGAAGCCCTCGGGCATTCGTAAGTATTTCGGCATCATGGATACGCTGCCCGATGCCATTTCCCTCGGTGTCGGCGAACCCGATTTCATTACCCCCAAACACATCATGGAGGCCGGTATCGCTTCTCTGCACGCCGGCAAGACCCAGTATACAGCCAATGCCGGTCTGCCTGCCCTGAGAAAAGAAATCAGCAAGTATCTGGAAAGCCGCTTTGCCATTTCTTATAATCCCGACAACGAAGTTCTGGTCACCGTCGGCGGCTCCGAGGCCATTGACCTCTGCCTGCGCGCTTTCCTGGAGCCGGGCGACGAGATCCTCATTCCCGAGCCTGCGTTTGTCTGCTATGCACCTCTGGCCAGCATGACCGGTGCCAAGCCCGTCTCTATCGTCACCACCAAGGAAGACAGCTTTAAGCTGACTCCCGAGGCCCTCAAGGCCGCCATCACACCCAAGACCAAGGCTCTGGTCCTCTCCTACCCCAACAATCCCACCGGCGCTATTCTGACCAAGGAAGAGCTGGAAGCCCTCGCAGCCGTCATCCGCGAGACCAACATGGTCGTCATCTCCGACGAGATCTACGCCGAGCTGACCTATGGCCGCAAGCATTGCTCGATCGCCGCCCTTGAAGGTATGCACGAGCGCACCGTCGTCGTTTCCGGCTTCTCCAAGGCATTTGCCATGACCGGCTGGCGTCTTGGCTACTGCTGCGCTCCCAAGGATCTGATGAAGCCCATTCTGCAGATCCATCAGTATGCCCTGATGTGCGCATCTACTCCTGCCCAGTATGCCGGTGTTGAAGCACTGCAGAACGGTATGCCCGACTGTGAGCGTATGTGCGAGGCCTATAACGAGCGCCGCCAGTATCTCTATAAGGCACTGCTCGATCTGGGCTTTGACTGCTTCGAGCCCGAAGGCGCCTTCTATATCTTCCCCGATGTCACCCGCTATGCCGCCAACGGCGACGAGTTCGTCGAGGCTCTGCTGGCAGACCAGCAGCTGGCCGTTGTTCCCGGCAGCGCATTCGGCGACTGCGGTATGAACCATGTCCGCATTTCCTACGCTTATTCTCTGGAAGCCCTCAAGAAGGCTGTCGGCCGCATCGAAAAGTTTGTCGCAAAGAAATAAGTCTATCCTTTTGCTCTCCGGCCTCCGGTCGGAGAGCTTTTTTATGTCTGCATCCTTTGAATCTTCCCCAAATATCGAAAGGAGGGACCGCTGTGTCCTATTCGCCCAATCTCAATTCCGGCTTTACCCTCAGCCGCAACCGTTCTCCCTACCAGACCTCTACCTCGGGCATGTGCTCGATGTGCGTCGAGGGCTGTACCTCTCCCTGTGAGATCGGTCTGGCCGCCGTCCTGGGCAGCCGTACGGTCTATCCCACCACCACCGGTGCCAACCAGATCGCTTCCGAAAAAAATTATCCCTTCGACTATTCCCACTTCAACATCGGCGGCCGTGTCTTCGGCGCCATGGGCTGCGCCCCCACCTACGAGGAGGCCGCCATCTATAACGTCAGGCTGGAACGCACCTACGGCACCCTTCACCCCGTCCGTCTGGCCATGCCGATCATCCTCCCCGCGCTCATCAAGCTCAACTGGCAGGACTATTTTGCCGGTGCTGCCATGGCCGGCGTCACCTGTATGATCGGTGAAGATGCCAAGAGCAAGGATCCCGACCTCAAGATCGAAAACGGCCGGATCGTCGATTTCCCCTTCCTGGGCCGCATCCTTGATACCTTCAAGAAATACTACCGGGGCTACGGCCAGATCGTTCCGCAGTGCAACGTGGAAGACGATATGCTGGGCGTACCCGAGATCGCGCTGACCAAATACGGTGCCGAGGCCATCGAATTCAAGTTCGGCCAGTCAGCCAAGGGTACCCAGCCGGTCAATCTGCTGCCCGATCTGGATACTGCGCTGCAGAAGGCTGCCATGGGCAATATCGTCCGCCCCGATCCCACCGACCCTGCCGTTCAGGAAGCCTATAAGAACCGCACCTGTCCCAACTTCTACATGTATGGCCGCCTGCCCCAGTGGGACGAAGCCTTCTTCCGCGACCGTATCGCCGCGCTGCGCGAACTGGGTATGAAGAACGTCTATTTCAAAATGACCGGCTATCACCCTGCCGACATCGAGCGCGTTCTGTGCATCGCCGCCGAAAACCAGGTCGATATGGTCACCTTCGACGGTGCCAGCGGCGGCAGCGGCTACAGCCCCAGCGCCATGATGAACGAATGGTGTATGCCCACCGTCACACTGGAAGCCACCGTTGTCGGCATCATGCACAAGCTCCGCGGCCGTTATCCTACCCTGCCGGCCATCGCCGTCACCGGCGGTTTTGCCTCTGAAGACACCGTTTTCAAGGCACTGGCACTGGGTGAAGGTGCGGTCACTGCCGTTGGTATGTGCCGCGCACCCATGGCCGCTGCCATGAACAGCGCCGCCGTCGGCAAGATGATCGAAAACGGCAATGTCCCCGAGCACCTGAAGAAGTATGGCTCGACGATCCCCGAGATTTTTGGCGATCTGCCCGACCTGCGTGCCATCTACGGCGTTGAAGCCGATCATTTCCCGCCCGGCGCCATCGGCACCTTCTCCTATCTGCACAAGATGGCCTTTGGCCTGCAGCACTTTGCTGCGCTCAACCGCAAGTTCGACATCTCTCTCCTCGACCGCAGCGACCTGATCCCCCTGACCCCGCAGGCCGCAGAGCTGCTGTAAATCCCTGCATTTTCCCCATTGTTCCAGGTTAAATAAAAACATACAGAAAAAGGGCCGCCCATCGGGGCGGCCCTTTGCTGCACATAAGCTGATTTTATTTGTTGAACAGATCGACGATGAGGTCGACGCAGGTATCTTCATCGACCTGTGCGGTGTTGAGGCAGACGGCATAATTCTTATAGTCGCCCCATTCGCGATTGGTGTAATGACGATAGTAGCTCTCGCGGCGGCTGTCCTTCTTCTTCATACGCTTGGCAATGGGAATATCGCGCTCGCCGTAAAGGCGAACGATACGCTCGGCACGATAATCGTCGTCGGCGTAGATCAGAACATGGAGGGTATCCTCGCGATCCTCCAGGACATAGTCGGCACAGCGGCCAACGATGACGCAGGATTCCTGCTCGGCCAGCTCGCGGATGATGTTGTGCTGGGCAATATACAGCTGATCATAGAGGGACAGGGTGGTGAAGCCGGCGCCGCCATGAATACCGAAATCCATGAAATAACCGGAGGCGCGAGAGGTCTTTTCGCTGTTTTCCTTGATGAAGGAAACATCAAAACCACTCTTTTCGGCAATCTTTGTGACCAGCTCGTTGTCATACAGGGGAACACCCAGGCGCTCGGCCAGTTTTTTGCCGATGCTGTGACCGCCGCTGCCGAACTGACGGCTGATGGTGATGACTCTCTTGCTCATAAAAACAACTCCTTTTTTGAAAAACGGACCCAAGCCGGCGATTCCGGCGCTGTCCGGGCAATTATCGGTAGAATCTATAAACCGCTTTATAGTTATATTATACTACATTTTCTGTGTTGCACAAGTGTTTTTCTGTAAATTGTGAAAGTGCCGCAGGAT
>JAFQKM010000051.1 GCA_017396925.1 Clostridia bacterium | reverse complement strand
CCTGCTTTCCGGCCTTCTGCAGGGCCGAGGCCAGCGAAACGGTACCGATGGGGCCGTCGGTCTCGCCGATGTCCATACCGGTAATGGGGAAACCGGTGACCAATACGATGCGGTTGGCTTTTTCCAGCAGCTCGGCCGCCTTGTCCAGATCGGGTGCAGGGATGTTTTCCAGAAGTCCGCGTCTGCCGGGGTCAAGGGAAACGGCCTCCAGCAGGCGCTTGTGCAGCATTTGCATATTCGTTCTCTCTTTCTCAGGCCGCGAAAGGGCCGATGTTTTCGATGATACTGCTTTCATTATATAACGGCAGAGTGCAAAAGACAACGGGAAACGGCACAGTTTGACAAAATGGAACAGTCTTCCCGATGGATATGCATAGTTTTATTTTTAACGCATAAAATACATCCTTATATTTCCATAAAAAATGCGTTTTTGTGAAAAGAAAATAAAAATAAAAATCCTGTTCCAGTTATTCCCTATTATTTGATTGTGAATTATCAAACGCCCTAATCATAGAAAAAATCTATAATTTTTGATAAAAATTAAACTTTCATTGCGTATTCATTCGAGCTGTACTACAATAAAGATGTAAAGCAGATTTTGTGAAAGATTGTATAAAAATAAATGAGGTGATAATTTGAGCAGACTTGAAATTCCCACCAAGGGCCATTCCGAGCTGGTCATCGAAGGTTTGTACAGAGACCTCGAGCGCCGTATCGAAGCCAGCCCTCCGGGCCTGTGTCCCGTATCGGTCACCAAGGCTTTCCTCGAACTGTGCCGTGCTCAGACCTGCGGCAAGTGTGTTCCCTGCCGTATCGGTCTGGTCCAGCTGAGCAATCTGCTGGCCGATGTTCTCGAGGGCCGTGCCGACAGCCGCACCCGGAAGCTTTTGGAAGAAACAGCCCTATCGATCATGGACTCGGCCGACTGTGCCATTGGCTATGAAGCCGCCAATATGGTTTATAAGAGCCTGATCGGCTGCCGCGACGACTATGAGCAGCACATTGCCGAAGGCCGCTGCAGCTGTACCTATACCCAGCCGGTACCCTGTGTTGCCCTCTGCCCCGCAGCGGTCGACATCCCCGGTTACATTGCGCTGGTCGGCGCAGGCCGTTATGAAGATGCCATCCGCCTGATCCGCAAGGATAACCCCTTCCCCACCACCTGCGCCTTTATCTGCGAGCATCCCTGTGAAGCCAGATGCCGCCGCAATATGATCGATGCCGCCGTCAACATCCGCGGCCTCAAGCGCGTGGCGGTCGACACGGCCGGCCATGTAGCGCCCCCCGAATGTGCCCCCGATACCGGCAAGAAGATCGCCGGTGTCGGCGGCGGCCCCGGCGGCCTGACCTCGGCCTACTATCTGCGCCTGATGGGCCATGCCGTCACCGTTTATGAGATGCTGCCCAAGCTGGGCGGTATGCTCCGCTACGGCATCCCCAACTACCGCCTGCCCAAGGATCGTCTGGACGATGACATTCAGGCCATCCTGGAAACCGGCATCGAAGTCAAGCACGGCGTACGCATCGG
Source organism: Clostridia bacterium (assembly GCA_017396925.1). Taxonomy (GTDB): domain Bacteria; phylum Bacillota; class Clostridia; order Oscillospirales; family Butyricicoccaceae; genus RGIG1902. The sequence goes on along the minus strand of JAFQKM010000051.1, from coordinate 257 downwards.
CACCGACATCACCATCCAGCAGCTGCGCGAGCAGTATGATGCCGTCCTGATCACCATCGGCGCGTCCACCAGCAAGACGCTGGGCCTCGAGCATGAGGATGCCGAAGGGGTCATGTCGGCCGTCAAGTTCCTGCGTGATGTCGCCCATGGTACTGCTCCCGACCTGACCGGTCTGGAGGTCGCCGTCATTGGCGGCGGTAATGTTGCCATGGATGCCGTCCGCACCGCAAAGCGTCTGGGCGCTTTCAAGGTCAGCT
>JAFQKM010000050.1 GCA_017396925.1 Clostridia bacterium | reverse complement strand
GAGGTCAAGGCCTTCGCACGCTTTACACAGGAGAGAATGAAATATAAGAAATGATCCTTGATGAACTGTATGCCCTCGCCGATGCGGAGGAGATCGGGGTGTTCTGCCGGGATCTGCCTGCCGCCCGCTGCCTTTCCATTCAGAACGGCGATGGCAGATGCTTCATCGGTATCGACCCCATGCAGATCGATACCCACGCCGAAGAGGCCGAGCTGCTGGCCCACGAACTGGGCCACTGCATGACCGGCAGCTTCTACAACCAGTATGTCTCCCTCGATGTGCGCCGCAAGCACGAAAACCGCGCCGATTTCTGGATGGTCACCCATCTGGCCCCGGCCCATAAGCTGTCGCAGCTGATCGAGCAGGGGATCACCGAGCCCTGGCAGATGGCCGAAGCGCTGGACGTCTCCCAGCATGTCATCGAGACCGCCCTGCGCCTCTACAGCCGCAAATCCATGCTATAAGAAAACCCCGGAATACCGAAGTATTCCGGGGCTTTTGTTTTTGGAATGGCACGGGGGCCTGTCTGACGGGGGGCAGCGGATATGGTATGGCACCGTGTAGGGACGCGCATTGCGCGTCCGCAATAAGCCTCCCTTGTGTAAAGGGAGGTGGCACCGCAGGTGACGGAGGGATTGTTCCCCCGGCCTGCCTGTACAATCCCCCACCGCCCTTCGGGCAGAGCCCCCTTTGCACAAGGGGGCCTATTCTTCCGTCTGACGCAGGCGGGATGCCAAAGCGGCGGGGCGAAGCCCCAAGAGCGGAGCGTTGCGGGGTCCGGGGGGATTCGCAACACCCCGGTGATCTTTGGTTACTTTCGATCATTCGAAAGTAACATGGGACAGGAACATGCGTCATGTGTTCGCGCGGCCCCTTGGGCCGTATGGTCTATCCGGCCTGCTGTCCGCTTCTTACAGAATGATCAGTTCCTTGGGGAACTCGGTCAGATTGACCTTTGTGCCGTCCTCGGCCAGATAGACCATGTCTTCGATGCGGACGCCGCCCATGCCGGGGATATAGATACCGGGCTCGATGGTGATGATATTGCCGGCCTTGAAGGCGCCCTGATAGGTGCGGCTGGCGCGGGGATTCTCGTGGATGTTGAGGCCCAGCGAATGGCCCAGGCCGTGGCCGAAATACTTACCGTAGCCGGCATTCTCGATGACGTCGCGGGCGGCCTTGTCGACCTCGCAGCCGGGAACGCCGACGGCCAGGCCCTCGATGCCGGCCAGCTGGGCGTCCAGAACGATCTGATAGATCTTCTTCATCTCTTCGGTGGCGTGGCCGACGGCAAAGGTACGGGTCATATCCGAGCCGTAACCGTCGATCTTGGCGCCGAAGTCGATGGTGACAAAATCGCCGTCCTCGATGGCGCGGTGGGTGGGTACGCCGTGGGGCAGAGAGGAATTGGGGCCGGAAACCAGAATGGTCGAGAAGCTGACGGCCTCCGAGCCATACTTCTTCATCAGATACTCCAGCTCGGCAGCCAGCTCGTCTTCATAGGCGCCGACCTTGATCTTGGGCATCAGCTCGTGCAGGGCCTTTTCGGCAATGCGCTGGGCGCGGGTGATGGCGTCGATCTCGCTCTGGTCCTTGACCTCGCGCAGGATCTCGAAGGCGTTGCCGACGGGAACCAGCTCGGCCGACAGGGCCTTCTTATACATTTCATAGTCGTGTACGGGCATCAGCAGGTCTTCAAAGGCCAGGGTCTTGATGCCGCACTGATCGATCACTTCCTGGGGTGTTGCAAAGGTGGGGTAGGAACCGGCCGGCTCGACAACGGTGTAGCCCTGGGGCTCCATGACCTTTGTGGCCGCTTCGATGTAGCGGGAGTCGGTATAGCAATAGCCCTTGCCGTCGGCGGTGATGACGGCAAAGCCCTCCAGATGGGGGAAGGTGGTGGCATACTGCAGGTTCTCCTGACCGGTCAGCAGAACGGCGTCGACGCCGAGTGCCTTGATGGTGGCTGCGATTTTTTCAAGTCTGCGCATAAGTAATTCCTCCAATGTTGTCTGACCCTCAAAACGCTACGCTGGTTTTTCGGGCCAATATTTCAAAAGCGGATGTTTTTTCCGATGCACATGTCCTCGGAAAAAACCATTCCGTAAAAGTACGTGGTTTTCTGTTATTTCGCCGGATGCTTGGTGTCTT
>JAFQKM010000049.1 GCA_017396925.1 Clostridia bacterium | reverse complement strand
CGATCTGCAGCAGGCCGATCTGATCACATGGGTTCCTACCAACCGCAAAAACGAGCGTAAGCGCGGCTACAGCCATGCAGCATTGCTGGCCCGACATGTGGCCGAGGGCATGGGCATTCCCTGTGTCGAAACCATGGAGAAGACCCGCGAGACCAGGGGTATGTACGGCCTCAGACCCCACGAGCGCCGCGCCAATATTCTGGGCGCTGTAAAAGTTTCCTGCGAAAGGGAACAACTGGTCGGTAAAAAAGTCTTAATGATAGACGATATTTTCACCACCGGCGCCACGGCAGGCGAGTGTGCCCGAGTGCTTCGAATGGCCGGTGCCAAAAAAGTCTTTGTTTTAACAGTTGCGAAAACAGAGAAATCATATTAAAATAAAAGTGTATGAGCTATATGCGTTGAAAAATCGTCGGAGATTGGATATAATATGGAAAAGAAATCGGGATTTAATATTTTCAAGAAAATGCGAGGTGTATTTATGTCTACCGGAGATATCGGAATCGATCTGGGCACTGCGTCGGTGCTGGTTTTTGTAAAGGGCAAGGGTATTGCCCTCAACGAGCCTTCTGTCGTGGCTGTAGATAAAATGACAGGTAAGATCCTGGCTGTCGGCGCAGATGCGCAGAGCATGCTGGGCCGTACCCCCGGCAACATTATTGCCGTCCGTCCTCTGCGCGAGGGTGTTATTTCGGACTATGACATGACCGAAAAGATGATCCGTGAGTTCATCAAGAAGGTTCTGGGCTTCCGTCTGTTCAAGCCCAATGTCATTATCTGTATCCCCAGCGTAATTACTGAAGTTGAAGAGCGTGCCGTTATTGACGCAGGTATTCAGGCCGGCGCCAAGAAGGTATTTCTCATCGAAGAGCCTGTTGCCGCTGCCATCGGCGCAGGTATCGATATTGCCAAGCCCAACGGCAACATGATCGTTGATATCGGCGGCGGTACCACCGATGTAGCCGTTATTTCTCTGGGCGGCATCGTCGAAGCTACATCCATCAAGGTGGCCGGCGACAAGTTTGATGAAGCCATCATCAAGTACATCCGCAGAAAGCACAATGTTCTGATCGGTGAGCGTACAGCCGAAGAAATGAAGATCAACATCGGCTGCGTCTATCCCAGACCTGAAGACAAGACCATGGAGGTCAAGGGCCGCTGCCTGATGACCGGTCTGCCCAGAACCTTTACTGTTTCTTCCTCCGAGATGATCGAAGCCTTTGAGGAAGTTACCGTCAAGATCCTCGAGGCCGTCCATTCGGTCCTGGAGCGCACTGCCCCCGAACTGGTCGGCGATATTGCCACCAACGGCATTGTCATGACCGGCGGCGGCAGCCTGATCTATGGTTTCGACAAGCTGATCGAAGCCAAGACCGGTATTGCCACCCGCGTTGCCGACGACGCAATCTCCTGCGTTGCTTACGGCACAGGCAAGTCGCTCGACAGCATCAACGCCATGCAGGACGGCACCATGAACCTGTCCAGAAAGCGCCAGATGCTTTAATTCAAACCATAATAACAATAAAAACCCGGCCCAAAGCCGGGTTTTTTCTTATTTTCAGGCATAAAAATCTCCCCCGCGCAAAAGCACAGGGGAGAGAAGCAACTTGGAATTATTCACACTTGACCTTCTGGGCCAGAATGTCGTAGACCTTATAGACGTCGCCGGCGCCCATGGTGAAAATCAGATCACCGGGACGGGCATTGTCACGGATAAAGTCGGCAGCAGCCTCCAGAGAAGACATGCAGATCGAACCCTTGATCATGCTGGACAGCTTCTGAGAAGTGATGCCCGAGAAGTTGGTCTCACGTGCGGCGAAGATCTCGGTAAGCACGCAGAGATCACAATGGGTCAGCGCATCGGCAAACTCGTTGAGCAGCGAAACGGTGCGGGAATATGTATGGGGCTGGAAGATACAGATGGTGCGGCCGGGGTTCATATCGGCAGCAGCCTTGAGGGTGGCCTCGATTTCGCTGGGATGATGGGCATAGTCGTCGAAGATACGGGCGCCATTGTAGGAGCCGCGGTATTCGAAGCGGCGGCCGACGCCGCGATATTCTTCGATGCCCTTCTTGAAGGCCTCGGGCTCGACCTCCAGCAGATCGGCAACGATGGCAGCGGCAACGGCATTGCGGGCGTTGTGCATACCGGGAACATTCATATCGATACGGGTCAGGACCTTGCCTTCATGGATGACGTCGAAGCTGTAGAAGCCGTCGTGGGAGACAATGTTGTCCATGTAATAATCGGCCTCGGGTGTGGTGCCAAAGGTGATAACGCGGCGGTTGATGTCCTTAACGGCCTTGATGGTGTTGATATCATCCTGGCAGGCAATGACAACGCCGGTCTCTTCGGGAACCAGATAGGCAAACTTGGTGAAGGAAGCAATAATATCGTCGGTGTCACTGAAGAAGTCCAGATGGTCACGGTCGATATTGAGGATGATGGCGATGGTGGGGGTAAAGCTGAGGAAGGAGTTCTTGTATTCGCAGGCTTCGGCAATGAACAGATCGTCCGAACCGATGCGCAGGCTGCCGCCGATGTTGCTCAGATTGCCGCCGACCATAACGGTGGGATCGCAGCCGGCACTCTGGGTGAAGGTGGCGATCATCGAGGTGGTCGAGGTCTTGCCATGGGTACCGGCAATACAGACTGACTGCTTATAACGGCTCATCAGCATACCCCATGCATTGGCACGCTCGATGATGGGAGTACCGCGCTTTTTGGCGCCGACGATGTCGGGGTTGTTGTCGAGAACGGCAGCGGTGCGGATAACCAGGGCAGCGCCCTTGGTATTTTCCACATCGTGGCCCTGAACAAAACGGATGCCCAGCGACTCGAACTCTTCGAGGTAAGGGGAGGGGTCGCGGTCGGAACCCTGGACGACAGCGCCCATGCTGCAAAGCTCCTTGGCCAGCGCACGCATGGAAACACCGTTGATACCGCAGATATGGATCGGCTCTTTCGAGTCGATAATCTTTTTAAACTCTGTATATGTCATGAAAAATCACCAACCAAATCAGTACTGTCTTATTATTATATTACATTTCATGAAAAAGATAAAGAGCAAAAAGCGTCCCACATGAAGTTTTTCTCAATAATTTAACCACAATTGATTGTGTTTCATGGTGTTAGCCTTTGCAAACCGATTTCTATTTACAAAACGCACATTATCCTGTAGAATAGAATCAAACAAATCAAAGGAGTGCTGCTATATGAAGTTTCTCGTTTTGGGCATCGGCGGCGATGCCAGATATGGTTATGTGGCCAAGGCACTGACCGACGACGGTTATACTGTCACCAAGGATCCTGCCGAGGCCGATGTTGTGGTTCTGCCTTTCCAGGCAGTCGGCCCCGATGGCATTCATGTCTGGGGCACCGATGAGGTCTATGCCGAGATCATGGCAAAGGTCCCTGCGCATGCACTGGTCTGCGGCGCCAATGCCCCCGACCGCGAGGTTCTGAACTATCTGCAGGAGCCCGGCATGAAGTATTTCAATGGCATCTGCACAGCCGAGGGTGCGCTGACACTGGCTATGCAGCATTCTAAAAAGACCATCTGGAACAGCAGGTGCCTGGTTCTGGGCAATGGTCATATCGGCAACTATCTGTCGCAGATCCTGCGCAATATGGGCGCCCATGTCACACAGGCGTCGAGAAGTGTCGAGGGCCTGTCTCACGCCCAGGCTTACGGCAACAAGTCGGTTCATCTCCAGGATGTCGCAAAGGTCATTCCCGAGCAGGACATCATTTTCAATTCGATCCCTGCACCCGTGCTGGGCGAGGAAGAACTGAAGGCTGTCCGTAAGGATGCCGTTCTGGTCGAGATCGCTGCCGGCCGCCATGGCTTTGATCTGGATCTGGCCAAGGAGCTGGAGGTTCCCTTTGTTGTCGGCGTCAAGCTGCCCGGCAACTTCTCGCCCGATACCGCCGGCCGCGCCATCGCCGAATCGGTGCTGCGTCTGGTTGCAGCGGCCAAGGCCGAGTAAGCTGAATCGTGGAAAAAGAAAACCGAGGTTCGATTTGAACCTCGGTTTTTTATATGTGCGGAAAGATTATTTCTTGCCCTTGCGGTAACCGCCGTTGCGGCCGCGGTTGTAACCGCCCTTGGTGTTGGGACGGCCGGAGGACTTCTTGGGTTCCTCGGCAGCGCGGAAGACAACAACGAAGTCGTTGACGGTGGCATCGGTCATGGAACGCATGACATGACGGGCATTCTCGGGGGAAAGCTCGATGAAGGATTCGGTGGGGTTGACTGTAATACGGCCGATATCCTGCTTGCGCAGACGGGCGTGCTTCATGATGGCGCCCGAAATATGGCTGGGACGGATGTCGTGCTCGGCGCCGACGTCAACCGAAACCAGAACATTTCTGGGGTTGTCTTTAAACTTGGAAGCGGTGCCGGCGCCCTGCTTCTTGCCGTCATCGGGACGGGGGCGGTAGCTGGCCTTGGCATTGTTGCTGGCACGAACCTTGTCGTCGGGCAGGGCTTCGGTGCCTTCCAGATCGTAGGGGATCAGATGTGCGCCGCTCTTGTCTTCAATGTCACAGAGGTTAAAGAACTCGCCGCGGTTGGCAATGATGGTGTAAGCTGCGCCATAGTTGCCGGCACGTCCGGTGCGGCCAATGCGGTGGACATAGTATTCGGTGTCCTGGGGGATGTCGTAGTTGATGATGGCCTGTACGCCGGAAGCGTCGATGCCGCGGGCAGCAACGTCGGTGGCGACCAGAATATTAACCGAGCCTTCCTTGAACTCCTTCATAACATGGCTGCGGAAAGACTGCTTCATATCGCCGTGGAGGGCAACAGCGGCAAGGCCCTTTTCCACCAGATGTTCGGTGAGAACATCGACCATATGCTTGGTGTTGCAGAAGATCAGCGAGCGCTGGATGCCCAGCTTTTCCATCAGCAGAACGACCGAGTTGGCCTTCTTCTTCTGGGGAACTTCGCAGTAATACTGGGTGATCAGTTCAAAAGCGGTCTGGCCGTCGTCGCCCTTGACATGTACGGGATCCTTCTGGAAGCGCTGGGTAATGCGCAGGATCTGGGTGGGCATGGTGGCCGAGAAGAGCAGGGTCTGGCGGTTTTCGGGGCAGCAGTTGAGGATATAGCGGATGTCGTCGAGGAAGCCCATATCGAGCATCTCGTCGGCCTCGTCCAGAACGACCATCTTGATATGATCCATCTTAAGGGTGCCGCGCTTGATGTGGTCAATGATACGGCCGGGTGTACCGACAACGATCTCGGCCTTCTTCAGGCCGCGGATCTGGATCATAATGGTCTGGCCGCCATAGACGGGAACCGTCTTGACGCCTTCCTTATACTTGGCAAACTTGCGCATTTCGTCGGTGATCTGAATGGCCAGCTCGCGGGTGGGAGCCAGAACCAGGACCTGTACGCGGCCCTCTTCGGTGGGTTCGGTCATCTCGACCGCAGGGATGGCAAAAGCGGCAGTCTTACCGGTGCCGGTGCTCGACTGGCCGATGACATCGCGGCCTTCGAGGACGACGGGGATGATATTTTCCTGAATGGGGGTCATGGCCTCATAGCCGACATCGGCGATGGCATGCAGGACCTCTTCGGAAAGGTTCAGGTTGCTGAAAAGCTTTTCGTCCATTGTATTCTCCATAAAAAATAAAAGTATATCAGTTTCTGCTGTATGGCGGAAAGTTCCCATACATATTTAAGTATAGCACAAAGACAAAAAATAAGCAAATACGACTTCACAAAAGAAAAGACTATCGGATCTCTTTTGGACCATATTCGGTGCGAATGATGGCGGCGATTTCTTCGGGCGACTCGCGGCAGTCATTCTGCAGCCACCTTTTGATAACGGCATTGAGGCCGCTGCGGAAAAATGCGAGATGATATTCAATATGCTGGTCACCGTAAAAATCTGCAGCCAGAGGAAGATCATAGCCGATGATCTCGGCATTGTCGAAACCAAGTTTGAAATAGGTCTTGTAGAACAGCTGATTCTCTTTGATGTGCTGAAAAAGCTTTAAAAAGTTGTCGCTGCTGTAGCTGTGATCCTTGGTATTCTGATATAGATTCTGTACCTCCTGTTCCAGACGGCGGCCAACCGCTTCAGCCAGATTGTGCATATCGGCATAGTTGGCATAAAAGGTGGTGCGGTTGACATTGGCCTCGCGGCAGATGGCGGTTACCGAGAGCTGTTCCAGTTCCTGATTCTGCAGAAGGCGAATAAAGGCCCTTTCAATACGGTTCTGAGATTCTTTACGGCGTTTATTGTTGGGTGTGTTCATAGAATATTTACCTGATTTCTCTTTATCTCAACAAATGTTGTTTTATTGATGATCGTTTTTATTTTCTTTACCCATTATACTTGAAAATACAAAAAACAACAAGTGTTGTGTTAATGAGAATAAGGAGAAAGAAAAATGTCTGATTTTGGTGTCGGTCTTTTTTCTGCAGACCGCCATGTTTGCCGCTTTTGATATGGGAACAGGCCTTGCTGATATAATGAATCCCATTACAGGAGCTGCTGTATTTCTGATGATTATGGCACTGGCTGTATATATGATTCGGGATGGCAGACCGAAAGAGAAAACAGCATAAGAAAAGCCGCATGAGATTGCTCATGCGGCTTTTGCTATGTAAAATGGAATTACTGCTTGTAAACGACGCCTTCCTTCATGACAAAGGCACATTCCTTCATGACGGTGATGTCTTCCAGAGGATTGCGCTTGAAGGCGACGATATCGGCCAGCTTGCCGGCGTCGACCGAACCGAACTTGTCGAAGGAAGACAGCAGCTCGGCGTTGGTCTTGGTGGCAGCCATCAGGGTCTGGGCAGGTGTGAAGCCGAACTTGGTCATCAGTTCAAACTCATAGCCCTGCTTGCCGTGGAAGTTGGAGGGGGTACCGGCGTCGGAGCCGAAGGTGTGCTTAACGCCCAGGCGGATACCTTCGCGAACGCCCCATTCATGGCGCTCGTAGACCTGCTTGGCCTTGTCGATCATCCATGTCTGCAGTCCCATCTGCTCGCCGCAGGTGACGATACGTTCGGCAGCGATGATGGTGGGTGTATGATATGTGCCATGCTGCAGGAAGAGCTCGATGGCTTCGTCATCCAACATCATGCCGTGCTCGATAGAGGTGATGCCGGCGCGTGTGGCAGCCTTGATGCCGTCGGTGCCGTGGGCATGGGCAGCTGTATGTACGCCATACATTCTGGCAACTTCGCAGATGGCATTGAGCTCATCCTGTGTCAGCTGCTGGGAGCCAACGGTGGTGCCGAGGGACATAACGCCGCCGGTAGCCATGACCTTGAGGAAGTCGGCGCCGTATTTCAGATTGTAACGGGCGACCTTACGGGCCTCATAGGGACCGTCGCAGGGGCCGCAGCCCAGGGTGTTGACAAGATAGGGGCTGAAATGATCGTCTGCATGGCCGCCGGTCGAGCTGATGCCGCCGCCGCTGGCAAAGACACGGGAACCGGGGAACTTGCCCTGAGCAATGGCGTTACGAACCGAGACGTTGACAAAGCCGTTGCTGCCGCAATCGCGGACGGTGGTGAAGCCGGCCAGCAGGTTGGTCTTGGCCTGATCCAGAGCGGTGACAACATAGCTGCCCAGCAGTGCCTGAGAAGCACTGTAGGGGTCGTTGTGACCGGTCATATCAAGATGGACGTGTGCGTCGATCAGGCCGGCCATGACAAAGCTGTCGGACAGGTCGATGATCTCACAGTCCTGAGGAAGCTGTGCGGGGCAGGGGATAACTTCGGTGATCTTCTTGCCGTCGATCAGAACCAGCATGTTTTCCATAACGGAACCGTCGTTGGAGTTGAAGAGCTTACCGCATTTGATTGCCTTTTTCATAAGAAATTACCGCCTTTCATGTGATAAATAATAGATACTTCGATTATAGTACAGCGACAGTTTGAAATCAATAGATTATGGGGGGAAAACCTGTTATAATAGTTCCAGATAAATCCCAGGATACAGGAGGACGCCTATGCTTACGATGATCTGCTCCGCCGTGCGGCAGGATAATATCGATGCAATATACAACTGCGTTGGCCATGGGATCGCTGCAGGGAAAAAGCAGCTGATCCTTGTGCCCGAAACCCATTCTCACCGGGCAGAAAAGCACCTGCTGGACAGATGGGGCAACCGTGCCGGCTTATATGCACAGGTCATGACCTTTACCAAGCTGGCCGATCGTGCGCTGAAGGAAGCCGGTCGGGAACTTATGCCCATCGATAAGGGCGGCCGTGTGCTGCTGATGTATAAGGCGGTTCGATCGGTCGAGTCGAGCCTGGAATACTATAAAAATGCCGCCGAGCGGCCCGATATGCTGTCGAGCCTGATTTCGGTGGCTTCCGAGTTTCGCTCCTGTCTGATCGAGCCGGAGCAGCTGATGGCCCAGCGTGAGAGCATGAATGCCAAACTGCGGGATATCAGCCTGATCTATGCGGCCTGCTGCGCCCAGTGTGAGGGACGCGCCGCCCATGGCAGCGACAAGCTGGAAAGCGCCGTTCCTTATATTGCAGAACACAGTGCCGTGGCCGGTGCGGAAGTTTTGATCTATGGCTTTCAGGGCTTTACCGCTGCTGAATACCGGATCATGGAAAAGCTGATCGAAGGCGGGGCCGGGCTGACCGTTGCCCTTGATCTTGGGGAGGATCCGCAGCTTTTTGCTGAGCAGATCAAGACCAAAGGCCGTCTGGAGCGCCTGGCTTCGACAGCCGGTTACCACTGGACGGTGAAGCAGCCGCCGCATATCAATCAAAAGGAGGATCCGGCCCTCGGAATTCTTGCAAAAAGCCTGTTTGATTTCTCGATTCCCGCTTTTGAAAAGGATAGTCAAGCTATAAAGCTTTACAGCTGTAAGGATGTTGTTGAAGAGTGTGAACTGGCTGCCGGCATCTGCCGTTCGCTGGTTCTGGAAGGGAAAGCCCGTCTGCGCGACATCGCTATCGTCTCGGCCGAAGCCGATCAATACGAAAAATATCTGCAGCAGAGCTTCCAGCGCTGCGGTCTGCCTCTGTATGTCAGCCGAAAGGAAGACTTCCTTGATAAGCCAGCTGCCGCCGCTGCTTTGGGTGCATTTCGCGCCATCGAGGATCATTTCTCCTTCCAGTCGGTCCTGCGTTACATGAAGTCTGGTCTGGTCGGTCTGACCCGCGACGAGCAGGAGAAGCTGGAGAATTACGCCTATACCTGGCAGATCCGCGGCAACAACTGGTTCCGCGATTGGACCCTTAGCCCGGAGGGCTATGACGGCAGGGAAGCGCCCGAAGAACTGATGGAGCTCAATGCCATTCGCCGTAAGCTGACCGATCCTCTGGTACGGCTGCGCGACACACTGCCGCCCTCTGCATCGGCTGCTGTTTACGCCAATGCGATCCGTGCCCATCTGGAACGTATCGAGCTTGAAGCACAGATCGAAGCGCGCGCCAATTTGCTGACCGAACAGAAACGCGCGCAGGAAGGGGCCGAATACCGGCAGATCTATAATATTTTCTGTGTGGCCATCGACCAGTTTGAGGCCGTCTTTAGCGAAGATACGCTCAGTCGCAGCGATCTGCTGTCGCTGCTGGAACTGATGCTCCGGCAGTATACCATTGGCACCATTCCGGTCTCACTCGACATGATCGAGCTTTCCGATTTCCAGCGCGCTG
>JAFQKM010000048.1 GCA_017396925.1 Clostridia bacterium | reverse complement strand
GAGAGCGGAAGGGGGCCTTCGGGGGAAACGCGGTTTCCGCCCGAAAGATCGCATGGGCGGAGCCCCTATCGTTCCGCAGAACGATTTGCGATCTTTGGGGTTTGGGGCGGCAGCGCCCATCCCGGTACCAATCAATATCATAAGGATGGCATTCGAAGGGAAAGGGCTCCCGCGGACGGCCACTGGCCGTCCCTACAGTGCCTCTGAAGCCTCCCTTGTGCATACCCACAGGGCACTTAAGGGAGGTGGCACCGCAGGTGACGGAATTACAAATCCACCTCCACACCTCACCATTTTATCCAAATATTTCAAAATAAAATCGACAGAAATTACCAGTCCTGCTTCTGTTTTTGCTTGCAATTTGATTTGGAATGGACTATGATAAAGAAAAAAGCAGCCGCAAAAGGGGGTATTCTGCGTGAAAGTTCTGCGCACATGGGATATGAAGGACTATGATCCGGCCTGGCGCCGCTTTGTCCGCAGCACCGCCCGCGCCATCATCCCCCGCGACGACGGCAAGGTGGCCATGGTCCGCAGCACCACCGACGGCTTTTATCTTTTCCCGGGCGGCGGCGTCAAGAAATACGAAAGCCGCATCGATGCCTTGATCCGCGAAACCCGCGAAGAGACCGGCCTGCTGATCATCCGCAATTCGATCCGCGAGCTGGGGATGTTCCGCGAGGTGCGCCGCTCGATCTACCCCGAAGAGATCTTCGACCAGCGCTCCTATTACTACTATGCCGAGGTCGAGCCCAGCCGCGCCGCCACCGAGCTGGAGGCCTATGAAAAGAAGCTGGGCTTCGAGCTTTGCTATGTCGACCCCCATGACGCATTTGAAGTCAATATCGTCATTGCCGAAAAACGCGGCCTCAATTTCCTGCTCCGCGAATCCCAGATGCTCAGCGACCTGCGCGACAAAGGCATCTGTGGCCTGTAATGCCTGCCCCTCAAAACGCTTATAATCAAGAAATCCACGGATCTCTCCGTGGATTTTTTGATTTATTTTATGAAAGATGAATATCCATCAAATTTAACGGATAGGCAGGTGCGTCAGCGCCCATCCCGGTGCTTATGTGAAGCCTTAAAGATTTCTTTCGAAGGGCAGAGAGAAGATCACAGCTCGAAATCTTCTGCCTTGAACTGCTTGCGCGGCTGTGCCTGCATATGGGGCTTGCGCAGCAGCGGATCATACTTATACTTGCGGCAGCAGTCGGTGATGGGCATGGGGCCGCGCTTATGGCAGAGGACGGTCTCCTCGTCGATGGGGGTGGCATGCTGGCACAGGCCGCAGGCCGGATCGATATCTTTACTGAACAGCATGGCAGGTGTCCTCCCGTTAAGAATATCTGTATTATACCGATTTTCCCCCCGTTTGACAACCGTCTTTTCGTGTGTCCCGATCCTCCAGCCGGATGACCAGCGCCGTCACGGCCAGGCAGGCCAGCAGATAGACGCCGCAGATCAGGATGTAATACAGCGGATGGAGCACCGTGACCCCCTCGGCGCCGTACAGCGGCTGAAAGACCGGATGGTGGGCCGATTCGGGGAGACAATAAAAGGCGGCACAGAAGCTCAGGCATCCGGCCAGCAGGCCGTGGAAGAGCTTGCCTGTGAAATACCGCCCCATGGGAATGTCCCGTTCCTCCCGCAGGGCCAGCACCTGGGCATGGACCGACAGGCCGCCCCAGCCGGCCATGCCGCCGGCCAGCCCCATGGCCTGGGGAAAGGTCAAGCAGGTTGTTTCTCCCAGCGCCGCCACGCCGCCGGTCATCTCCAGCAGGCCGCGCACCAGCGGTTCGGCCATCCCTTTTGGCAAAAACCGCAGCAGATCTTTCAGAAATCCCATGCATCCCGAATCCTCCAGCAGGGCCATGAGGGCGGCGAAGAAGACGACGAAGGCACAGACGTTGAGCATGGCGCCGCAGGCGCTGCCCACAGCCTGTGTAAAGGCGCGGGCAAAGGAAAGGGAAGGAGAGGCAGGCAGAGCGATCGGGCGGCGGTCGGGCTTGGGCAGAAAGCGCCCCTGCACCAGGCCGATGACCAGCGCCGCCCCCACATGGCATCCGTAGAGCATCAGGCCGGCCCGCAGGCTGCCGAAAAGAGCGACGCCAACGGCGCTGCACAGAAAGGCCGGGCCGCAGCAGGAGCAGAAGGCCAGCAGGCGGCTGCATTCCTCGGCGGAACAGCCTTTGCGGTCGTATAAGTCAAAGACGGTTCTGGCCCCCACGGGATAGCCGCCGATCAGGCCCAGTACAAGGGCCGGCGCGCCGCTGCCCGGCAGATGAAAGAGCCTCTCCATGGGATGGGACAGCAAGCGGCAGAGCCCCCTTCCCATGCCGGTCGACAGGCAGAGGGACGAGAGGACGAGAAAGGGGAAGAGGGAGGGGATGACCACCCGGCCGCAGAGGAGGATGGCGTCGGCTGCCGCCGCCGAGACCGCCCCGGTGCATAGGATAAGCCCCATACCGAATAGAGTGATAAGGCAGGCGGTGCAGGTTTCCGCCAGCCGGGAGAGGGAATTGGATCTTTCCATGGTTTTCGCTCCTTGGTTTGTAAATTGGATCGCTTTATCTATATGCGTGTTTCGGGAGGGCATGACCATGAAAGAAGAAGGCTTGCGGGAAAAGGTGCTGCAGGCGGCCCAGAAATGGGATCTGTGGGGCTATGGCAGCTTCGGCCTGCCGCGATTGGAGCTGGAGGGCGACCGGTATCTGCTGGTCGAGAACCTCGATGGCATCGTCGAATACGGCGCGTCCTGTATCCGTCTGGCCGCAGGGTCGCTGCAGGTGTCTGTACGGGGAGCGGGGCTGGAGATCGCCTCGATGGACCGGGGCAGTCTGGCCATACGGGGCCGCATCCGCGAAGTGACCATGACGGAGGCCGGACGATGATCGCCCGCGTCCTGCGCTTCTGCCGGGGATATGTCGCACTCCGGGCCGAAGGGGCCGCCCTCGAGCGGCTGGTCAACCTCTGCCGGGTCAACGGCGTCCGTATATGGGCCGTCGAGCGGATCGACGAGACCGCCATGACCTTCTGTATGTCGAAGGGCGACTGGCTGTGGCTCGAGCCGCTGTGCAGCCGTACCCTCTGTACCGTCACCCTGCGGGGCCGCTATGGCCTTGGACGGAGGCTGGCCCCCTTCCGGATGCGCAAGGCTCTGCTGGGTACGGCGGCCCTCTGTATACTGCTGGTGATGCTGTCGGGGCAGCTGCTGTGGCAGGTGCGCATCGAAGGCTGCAGCCGCATCCCCCAGCGGGAACTCTACGACCGGCTGCGCAGCCTTGGTCTGACGCCGGGCCGTCCGCTGGCCGCCCTCGACCTTCCCTCCATCCGCGGCCGCATCATGACGGCGCGGGATGACCTGAGCTATCTCACCATCAACCTTCGCGGCACCTGCGCCCTTGTGACGGTCACCGAAAAGGACCCCGAGCGCACCGCCGAAGGCCCGCTTACGCCCTGCGATATCTATGCCGACCGGGCCGGCATCGTCGAAGCCATGACGGTGCGGGAAGGGGAACCCTGCGTGCAGGTGGGGGATACCGTCATCCCCGGCGACCTGCTGGTGTCGGGCCGGCTGGTCAGTACACAGGGGGAGGAACGGCTGGTGCCGGCCGACGCCGACGTCACGCTGCGCACATGGCCGGCCGCCGCCGTCGCCCTCCATCCCGGGCAGTATGGCTATGCCGAGACCGGACGGGTTTTCACACGGTGGAGCCTGCAGCTGGGCAGCCGCCGGTTTGCGCTGCCCCATATTGAAAAAATCAGGGACGCGTGCTATTATAAAACAATGGAGACAACTGCCGTTTCGCTGGGGGAGGGATACCTTTTCCCACTCACCCTCAT
>JAFQKM010000012.1 GCA_017396925.1 Clostridia bacterium | reverse complement strand
CGAGGTGGAGGTCCTCGAGATCGCAGAAGGGGAGGACCTCTGCACCCTTGTCACCTGTACGCCCTACGGCGTCAATTCCCATCGCCTGCTGGTGCGCGGCCATCGCGTCGAGAACCGCCCCGGCTATAAGAATATCCGCGTTACGGCCGACGCCATGCTGCTCGATCCCGTTGTGGTCGCGCCGCTGATCGCCGCCCCCATGATCATCGCCTTCGTCCTGTGGGTCATGATCCGCTATCGCAAGAAGAAATAAAAGCGTTTGCTTTTTTATTCAGGGCAGGCCCGGACATCCGGGCCTGCTTTTTTGCTTTACCCCATTGACAAACAATACTGTGTAATATATAGTAATATGTGAAGGGAGGTATTTTATGTTAGACCCTCAGATCAAAAAAGGCTTATTGGAGGTCTGTGTCCTGTCGGTCCTGCGCCGCGGCGAATCCCACGGCTATCGGATCATCAAGGATCTGGCCCCCGTGATTCAGATCTCCGAGTCGACCCTCTATCCCATCCTCCGCCGCCTCGAGGGGGCAGGCTGCCTGACCGTCCATTCGGTCGAGCACAACGGCCGCCTG
The DNA here is from genome assembly GCA_017396925.1 of Clostridia bacterium. Classification (GTDB taxonomy): domain Bacteria; phylum Bacillota; class Clostridia; order Oscillospirales; family Butyricicoccaceae; genus RGIG1902. The sequence goes on along the minus strand of JAFQKM010000012.1, from coordinate 5,973 downwards.
CGCAAGATCTACCGCATCACCGAGGCCGGTATAGAGCAGATCGGCAGCTTTCTCGACGGCTGGCCCGAATTACTGCAGATTTACGAGTTCATCCGGAAAGGAGAAACCCTATGACCAAGCGAGACTTTTTATATACCCTCGAAAGCCGTCTGCGCGCCCTGCCCAAGGCCGAGCGGGAAGAGACGGTGGCCTATTACCGTGAGCTGATCGACGATATGACCGAGGAAGGCCTCTCCGAGCAGGAGGCGGTCGCCCGTCTGGAAGACATCGACCTGATCGTGGGCCGTATTCTGGGTGAAAAGGGGGCGCAGAGCGGCGAAACCCCATCCCATAAGGAAACACCGCAGCCGGTAGCCGGAAGCGGCAGAGGCTGTCTCCGCGCCCTTGTGATCGCCGCCGTCGCCCTTGTGCTGATCACCCTCATCCTGTCCTATGCCGGCGTGGCCGTGGTGGGCAGGGTCTTTGACCGGCTGGACGAACAGATCCTTTCGGGCAATATCGAGCTGCCCGAGGAAGAGATGGCCTCCTCCATCGACATTTCGGAAGAGGGGGTCGAGATCCGGGCCGGCGACTTCGAACTGTCGGTCAGCGAAAGCGGCGGCGTTAAGATCAACGGCGAGAAAGTCGATGATATGCAGATCGGCGGGCTGACCATCCTCAGTGGCGACCCCGACGACCTGACGGCCGAGCATCTGCTGGGCGAGATCGATCCCGCACAGGTGCGCGAGCTGGACATCGACTGGGTGGCGGCCGAGGTTGCGGTCGAAGCCTGGGAAGGCGACGTCATCCGCATTGCCGAATGGTCGGCTGCGCCGCTGGACGATGGGCATTACGGAAGGCTGCTTCTTGAAGGCGGCGAGCTTTCGGTCGATTACGCCAAAGGCAGCAATGGGAAAAATCTGCCCCTGAAAAAGCTGACCGTACAGATCCCGGCTGATATTGAGCTGCGCAGCCTGTCGGTCGATACGGCTTCGGGCGGCGTCAGCGTGATTGGTTTAAACGGCGGCGAGCTGGATATCGATACGGCCTCGGGCGGCGTTGCCGTCGAGGGCGAATGGGCCGACTGTTCGGTGGAGACGGCTTCGGGCGGCGTGGTTCTGGCCCCGGGCAGCGACTTTACGCTGACCTTTGAATCGGCCTCGGGCGGCCTGCATACCGGCGACCATGAAATTGTCCGGAAGGGCAAGGCCTATATTTCGGGCAGCGGCAAAAACCGCATCGAGGTCGACACCGCCTCGGGCGGCCTGACGCTGAAATAAGATCAGAACCTGCGGAACCTTTTGCTCCGTTTCGCAGTATCAACAGTAAAAGAGAGAAAAGGAGAATGCACCTATGACCGCCATCAATAACAGCGAATGCAAGGCGCGGGCCAAGGCTGTGATGAATCAGACCAGCCCCACCATCTTTATCGCCGCCCTCATCGGCATCGGTATTCCCATCCTGATCGGCTGGCTGACCGAAGGCAGCGCCGAGCTGAGCGATATCTTCGACGGCCTTCGCGACCTCGAGCATCACGATCTGCCCAATCTGCTGCACTTTCTGCGCCAGCAGACCCTCGTCATCTTCGGCACCATCTATGCCCTCATGATGTGGGTGGCCGGTATTTTCGGCGGCTGGATCTCGGCCATCCTCAAGTATGGCTTCACCGACTATACCCTCCGCACCATCCGCGGCGAGCTGGGCGAGCCGAAGAATACCCTGATCGGCTTCCGCATCCCCGGCCGCATCATCATCGCCCACATCCTGCGCAGCATCATCGTATGGCTGGGCACGCTCTGCTTCTTCGTTCCCGGCATTCTGGCTTCCTACAGCCTGCGCATGACCGAGCGCGTCATGATCGACCACCCCGAGTGGACGGTCGTTCAGTGCATGCAGTACAGCCACGACCTGATGCGCGGCCACCGCATGGACCTCTTCGGCCTCGACCTGAGCTTCTTCGGCTGGATCGCCCTTGAAACCATCACAAAGCAGCTGTCGGGCATCTATTCGGGCCCCTACCGCTATATGGCCGAAGGCTTTTTCTACGAGCGCCTGCAGTAAACATCCTGCGCCGATTTCCCACATCGGGGGCATCTTTTGCCATTGAAATCCCGTGCATACGGGCGTATACTGAAAGCAGAATCCATCGCAGAAAGGTGTGCAGCACATCATGATCTTTTCCAAAGCCGTTACCGGCATGTATCGCAATATCTTCTTCAAGCGCGTCGACAGCGACGGGCTGGTAAAATATTTCTCGGCCGACGATTTCCCCGGCCTCCACCGCGAGAGCTATATCTTCAAGGGGGCACAGGGACAGGAGCTTCACGGCTGGTTCTATTCCTATGAAAATCCCATCCACGACCGCGTGGTCATCTTCGAGCACGGCTTCGGCGGCGGCCATACCGCCTATATGACCGAGATCGCCCGCATTGCCGCCCACGGCTATATGGTCTTTGCCTTCGATAAGACCGGCTGTATGGAGTCGGGCGGCACCGGCAACGGCTTTGTACAGGGCCTCAGCGACCTCGACGCCTGCCTGACCGCCCTCAAAGCCGATCCCACCATGGAGGGGGTACGCTTCTCGGTGATCGGCCACAGCTGGGGCGCCTATACCACCATGAACATCGCGGCCTTCCATCCCGACGTCAGCCATCTGGTGGCCATCAGCGGCCCCGTATCGGCGGCACAGCTGATCAATCAGAGCTTCTCGGGCCCCATGCGGCTCTTCCGCAAGGACATCTATGCCCTCGAGGCGTCGGCCAATCCCCGCTATGCCGGCGTCACCGCCGACGAGAGCCTTCTGCGCACCGACGCGCATACCCTGCTGATCTATTCGGCCGATGACAAGACGGTCAGCAAGGCCATGCATTACGATCTGCTGCGCGACGCCCTCATCCATCGCCACAATGTCCGGTTCCTGCTGGTCGAAGGCAAGAACCACAACCCCAACTATACCGAAGACGCCGTACAGTATCTGGGCGAGTTCCAGGCGGCGCTGGCCGAGCTGCGCAAGCAGAAGAAGATCGAGCCTCAGGTCCGCCACGCCTTCCTCCAGAAGTGGGACTGGAAGCGCATGACCGCCCAGGACGACGCCGTATGGCAGGAGATCTTTGAGACGCTGGACAGATAGCATGAAAAAAAGCACCCTTGAAAGGGTGCTTTTTCTTTTGGTTTTACGCCACCAGGAAGGTGTATTTCTCGACGCTGTAGAGGGGGACGAAGGGCAGCAGGATGGGGGTCGACTGCACATAGGCGCGGTATTCGGGGTCGCTGCCGTAGTTTTTGTTCTGGCGGATCTCCAGACGGCGTGCGCCCGAGAACATGACATAGATGATGCCGATATAGCCGGTGAGGGCGATGGCCCACTGGCCGACGCCGCCGAGGACATTGACGCCCGACAGCAGAACACCGGTCCAGAAGATCATTTCGCCCAGATAGTTGGGGCAGCGGACGATCTTGAAGAGGCCGGAATCGCAGAAGCGCCTGGGATTCTTCTTCTTGGAGGCATTCTTCTGCAGGTCGGCGACCGATTCGAAGATCAGGCCGAAGGCCATGACGGCGCAGCCGATCCAGCAGAGGGCGTCGGTGCCGGCGACGTTGTGCAGGCGGTAGAAGACAGCCGAGACCTGCAGGGCATAGAGGGCGGCGCAGGTGATCCAGATGGCGCACTTGACGCCGAAGGGCATGGTGGAGCCATCCTTGATCTCGGTCTTCATGGCCTTGTTGTAGGCGCTGCTCTTGAGCTCGCGCACCAGCAGGTAGCCGCCCAGACGGATGCCGTAGGCGATGAAGAGGAGGCAGGCAGCGACCGTGCCGGGGGTCAGGGTGCCTCTGTAGAGCCACAGCATCAGGGCGCCCAGACCGGCGATCGAGAAGCCGTAGCCCAGCGAGATGAAATAGACATACTTGTAGAAGCCGATCGACGAGATCAGCAGGGCGGCCGCGCAGAGCAGCCAGAAGTTGGCGGGAAAGGCAGACATAGATGAAACCTCCTTGGGTCTGCGGATTTTGGGAATGTACTGCATCCCATTGTATGCCCGATTCTCGTTAAAATCAAGTTGTGCCCAATGAAAAGAGGCGCCCCGAAGGACGCCTCTGCAGAGAATCAGAACTTTTCGTGATGGATGCGCTCGAGCAGCAGCTCGTCGTCGGTATGGGGGGCGGGATGGCCGTCGGGTGTGCCGATCGAGAGGATGGCCTCCAGGCGGACATTCTGGGGGAAGCCCAGCTTCTCGCGGACATATTCCTCGGTGGGGCGGCCGTCGGGCGCCTCGCGCAGGCGGCACTGGATCCAGCAGCTGCCCAGGCCGAGGGCCTCGGTCATCAGATGCATCTGGGTGAGGGCCACCGAGCAGTCTTCGGTCCAGCAGACCGTCTTGTCCTGATCGCCCAGTACGGCGATGGCACAGGCGGCATTCTCCAGCATCTTGGCCGAGCCGACGCGGCAGTCGGACAGGTATTTCAGCATCTCACGGTCGCGGACGACGATGAAATGCCAGGGCTTGGAGTTGTGGCTGGTGGGGGAGAGCAGGCCGGCCTTGAGGATCATCTCCAGCTGTGCCTCGGTGATGGGTGCATCGGTGTATTTGCGTACGCTTCTGCGGTTGTGCAGCAGATCATACAGTTCCATGATCAGAAAACCCCTTTCGGTATTTTGGATATTTTTATTCTATCACAGGAGAACACAAGGGGCAAGAGGATGGTTGACGGTGGATCTGTAATGTGCTATTCTTATGGCAATACGTTAAGGAGGTGCTGTATGCGAAAGGTTGAGTTTGTGCATGTGAAGTCGGCCGTCAGCGGCTATGGCCTTGGTAAAGGCATAAAATACAGTTTTATTCCCGAAGCGGAAGAGATCGTCAGAGAACGTCTTGAACAGGACTGGGAATATGGCGGCTATCTGCCGGTGCAGATGCGAGGAGATGGCGAAATGGAAGAGATCTCTCTGATTTTCTATAGAAACGAATAACCATTAGATATAAAACAAAAAAGCCGCTCCGGCCGGGAGCGGCTTTGTTTTATTCGGTTTCGTGGAGGCCGTTCAGGGCCTTGTAGAGCAGGCGGTAGAGGGTATGGGCCTCTTCCTGCGAGAGTTTGACATTCTGCGCCAGCTCGATGGGCACATGGAGCATACGGTCGCGCAGGCGCTCGCCTTCCTCGGTCAGCTCGGCGTAGAGCACACGCTCGTCATTCCTGCAGCGGCGGCGGGTGATATAGCCCTTGCTTTCCAGACACTTGAGAACGGGGGTCAGGGTGCCCGAGTCGAGATACAGATGCTGGCCCAGCGTCTTGACATTGATCTTCTTTTCTTCCCAGATGACCACCATGGCCAGATACTGGGTATAGGTGAGATCAAAGGGCTCCAGATAGGGGCGATAGAGGCGGATGACCTCCTTGGAGCAGGCATAGAGGGGGAAGCAGAGATGATTTTTCAGCAGCAGAGGTGCATATTTGGGGTCGGACATGGGGATACCTCCAATCCGTTGAACGTTTTTTTGCAGGCAGGGGGCATTTGTTTATTTTATATAGTCTACCACACAAACCGACAAAAAGCAATGCGAAAAACCGTATAGAAAAGAAAAAATCCATACAGAAGAGCCTACTGCATGGATTTTGTTTCTTTTTAAGAAAAGTTACTTCTTGACCTTGATGGTCTTGATGTAGGTCTCGATGCCCTTTTCGAAGTCGTCGACGATCTTATCGACAAACTCCATGCCCTCGGTGACCTTGCCGAATGCGGCATACTCGCCGTCGAGGTGAGGTGCATCGGCGACCATGATGAAGAACTGGCTGCCGGCCGAGTTGGGATCCATGGTGCGGGCCATGGAGACAACGCCGCGTGTGTGCTTCAGGTCGTTCTTAACGCCGTTGGAAGCAAACTCGCCCTTGATTCTCCAGCCGGGGCCGCCCGAGCCTGTGCCGGTGGGGTCGCCGCCCTGAACCATGAAGTCGCGGATGCAGCGATGGAACTTGATGTCCTTGTAGAAGCCGCTG
>JAFQKM010000047.1 GCA_017396925.1 Clostridia bacterium | reverse complement strand
TAGGGGTCGGCTTGCGGGACGTTGTGGAGCCCTCGCGCTTTCAGCGCAAAGGGACGGCTTTTGGCGCTACCCCCGTCAGACACATGAAAAAAAGACCGCCGAAGCGGTCTTTCTGGATCGGATAGGTTATTCTCCGGGGGCGTATTCCCGCGGCTGGGGCTTGCGGGTGACCATATTGACGGCGTGGTGTTGGGCCAGATGACGAATGGTCTCGCCGCTCAGGCGCACCACCACATGGGCGGCGTCGTAGCGCTGCTCCTGCTCGACGTGGGAGAGGAACTCGGCATAGGGGATGTCGCTTTCGCCGGGGATGCGGACATAATAGCCGTCGACCCCCTCCACCTGCTGATAGGCCGGGGCCGGATCGAGGGGCAGGACGACGGGGGCATCCTCGCCGATAAAGAACATACCCACCACCGGGCCGGTGCCGTCTTCGCCCTCCAGACGGAAGAAACGGGCGACGGCATACCATGCGTCCAGCTGCTGCAAATGATCGAGCAGGATCTCGTAGCCGTCGAGGGTGCCGCCGATGGCGTCGAACTCGCGCAGACCCAGCACGATGGGGTTGAGGGCGCCAAAGACGCTGAAGGTCTGCTGCTTGCCGTCGCGCAGCTCCTGTTCCATGTTGCGGATGGCATTGAGGGAGGCCTGCAGCTCGATGGGAACCAGAAAGGGGGCCTCGGCTGCGGGGATGGTCTCGCCGTCGCGGACGAAGGAATCGACCTGCAGATGATCGCACAACTTTTCCACCAGACGGTAGCAGAGGGCGATGTCGTGGGGCGTATTGGGCAGGGGAAGCACGATGCCCACCTTGCGCGCCTCCAGCGAGACCTCGACGCCACGGCCGATGGGCGCGGAAAAGAGGATGTTGTATTTTCCGGTTTCCCCCTGGGCCAGCACATACGAGCCGTCGAAAATGCCGTAGCGCAGATCGCAGAGGGCGGCCATCTCGGGGATGGTCAGGGTCTGCATGGCCTGTGGGGTGGTGAATATCTCGATATAGACCGACATGATGGTCTCCTTTGTGTCAGAATGAATGGCAGGCCCATAGGCCCCACATCCAGTTTAGCATTTACCCAAACGAAGTGCAATAAAAATCCCCTCCCAGGTTTCCGGGAGGGGAAATAGAGGTTATGAAACCGTCAGACACAAAGACTTCCTTCGCCTTTTAATCATGATTTTTCCACGGCACATATCCGCGGAAAATCATTTATGCAATTGGTTTTTGGTCGGACATGCGCCGACCAAAAACACGATGACCCGCGATGTTTTCCGCAGAAAACATGCGAAACCCGCGCCGCAGCGCGGAGCCTTTTGGGATGCGAAAACCAGCGAAGCGTTTTCGCAACCAGCCTTTATACGGCCCTTCTGGGCCGCGCCGACAGTTCGGCGTCGATTTCGGAAGGCTTCGCCGCCCGAAATCTATGCAGTGCGCAGGGGGTCCTCGCGAAATGCTTGCATTTCGTGGGGGACTAGCAGGTCGCCTTGCTCTTTGTATGCAGGTCGGCAGCCAGGATGGCTTCCTTGCGCTCGAGGACCTCGTCGCTCTTCAGCTGGGCGATGAAGTTTTCGGTGCCGATGCGTTCGATGAACATACCGAAGCGCTCGCCGGTCTCGCCCTGCTCACGGTAGAGCAGCAGAGCCTTCTCGACCATCTTGAACAGCTCTTCCTTGGTGTAGACTTCGTCGATGACGGTGGCGATGCGCTGGCGCTTGCCCCAGATACCGCCGACCATGATCTTATAGCCGACCTTCTTTTCGGAAACGCAGTCGAAGTGGCAGGCGCCGACACACTTGCCGCAGTTGTTGCACAGATCCTTGTTGATCTCCATCAGGCCGTCGTCGTTCATGAAAGCAGCCTTCATGGGGCAGACGTCGATAACGCCGCACTTCTTGCAGCCCGAGCAGTCGTCCATATCATATTCGGGGACGCGCTGGCCCATGATGCCGAAGTCGTTCAGGCCGGGCTTGATGCAGTTGTTGGGGCAGCCGCCGACGCCGATCTTGAACTTGTGGGGCAGCTTGACGTCGTACCAGCCCTTATAGAAGGTCTCGTGCAGCTCGCGGGCCAGAGCCTGGGTATCGATGATACCGTGGATGCAGACGGTGCCCTTGCAGGGGACGATGGGACGGACGCGTGCGCCTGTGCCGCCGGTGTAGAGGCCGGCCTCGCCGATGAAGGCGTCGAAAGCCTCGATGTTTTCATAGGGGATGCCCTGGACCTCGACGGTCATACGGGATGTCATGGCGACAACGCCGTTGCCGAACTTCTTGGCGGCCTCGGACAGGACGTTCATCTCGTCGGCGGTCAGTGTGCCGTCGACCGTGATGACGCGGGCGATAAAGTGCTCGCCATCGTTGGTGATGACATAGCCGCGGCCCTTCAGGGCCTTCTTTTCTTCAGCTGTAAGCTTTGCCATAATAATCTTTCTCCTTCTTCAATTCTGACCCCTCGATGGGGGCGTTATATAATAAGAGATTATGGAAAACGGTATGGGGGTGGGGATGCGATGTTCGCACCCGGCAGGTTTATTCCTCCAGCAGGGAGGGGGTAAAGGTGGTGCCGCCTTCAAGAACCTTGGTGTTGGTATAGCCAAAGAACTTCATGCGGTTCTGCAGCAGATAGGCGCGGCGGCCCTTGTTGCAGACCAGCAGCAGCTTTTCGTCCTTGCCATAGCCCTCGATCTCGCCGTTGACCTCGGTCAGCTGGATATAGGGGGCGTTGGGCAGGGCAGGTGCGATGGAGGTATCGACGATCTTATAATCCTCGGCCGCGCCGGCTGCAAACTGGGCAGGGGTCATGGTCTCGTAGGCGCCGTCCAGCTTGTTAAGCAGGATGTTGACGGCCGTCTCGAAGGGATGGATGGCGGTGGAGAAGGGGGGAGCATAGGCGAAATCGCAATACTGGAGGTCTTCCAGGGTGGCGCCCATCGACAGGGCGACAACGGCGATGTCGGTGATCTTGTCGACGGCGCCCTTGCCGAGGACCTGCAGGCCCAGCAGCTTGTGGGAAGCCTTGTCGGCGATCAGCTTGATGATAAAGGGGTTGGAGCCGGGGTAATAGTGGGCCTTGTCGTCGGAAACGGCAACGACCGTCTCGACCTCCATGCCGAGGGCCAGGGCTTCCTTTTCGGTCAGGCCGGTGCGGCCCATGTTGATGCCGGGCAGCTTGGCAACGCCGGTGCTGAGAACGCCGGGATGGGGCTGGACTTCCTTGCCGGCAATGCTTCTGGCGGCAATACGGCCGCAGATGTTGGCGGTGGAGCCCATGGCCGACCAGCGGCGCTCGCCGGTCAGACGGTGGGAAACGATGGCGCAGTCGCCGCAGGCATAGATGTCGGGGTCGCTCGTGCGCATCTGGCCGTCGACGACCAGTGTGCCGCGGATCATCTCCAGGCCGCTTTCCTGCAGGAAGCCGGTGTTGGGGCGGAAGCCGAGGGCCAGAACGCAGGCGTCGGCCTTCATGGCGCGCTTGGAGGTCTGGACCTTTTCTACCTTGGTCTCTCCCAGAATACCCTCGAGACCGACGCCGGTGAAGGGCATAACGCCCTCTTCGGCCAGGCAGTTTTCCACATAGCCGGCCATTTCGGCGTCCAGCAGATTGGGCAGCACCTGAGGGGCGATATCGATGACCGAAACCTTGACGCCACAGGCGCTGAGATTTTCGGCCACTTCAAGGCCGATCAGGCCGCCGCCGACCACCATGGCACGCTTGATGGATCCGCCGTCGACCGCAGCCTTGAGGGCGTCGGCATCCTCGGGGGAGCCCATGTAAAAGACATTCTCCAGCTCGACGCCGGGGACGTTGGGACGGATGGGGGAAGCACCGACGGCGATGACCAGCTTGTCGTAGCTGTGGATCGTCTCGACCCCTTCGCAGACGGCGGTGACCGTCTTGGCGGCGCGGTCGAGGGCTGTGACCTCGGTGTTGTTATAGACCTTGGCGCCGGTCAGGGCCTCGAAGCTCTCGGGGGTATTGACAAAGAGCTGGCTGCGCTCGGGGATGACACGGCTGACATAGTAGGGCAGGCCGCAGCCGGCATAGGAGATGTCCTTCGACTTGGTCAGGATAACGACCTCGGCCGAGGGATCCTCGCGGCGCAGTTTGGCGGCTGTCTTTGTACCGGCGGCGACGCCGCCGATGATGACGATCTTCATGACGAACAGATCCTTTCTATGTTGGATTTTGCAGAATGTTCATAGATAACAATAGTTTACCATGAACCGGAAGATTTGAAAATAATTAAATGTATTTAGGAATGTATTAGAAAAGACTAATACATATCGGATGTCCGGGGCAGAAAGACATACTGCTGCCGTCCGTCCTGCAGGGTGACCGCCTCGGCGGCCACGCCAAAGACCTCGTCCAGCAGGCCGGAGGCATAGACGGCGTCGGGGCTGCCGTCGGCGCAGATCCTGCCGCTGCGGTCCATAAGGCAGAGGCGGTCGGAGAAGCTCAGGGCGTCGGACAGATCGTGGAGGGTCAGAATGACGGCGCTGCCGCGGTCGCAGAGCTTCTTTGCAATGGCCATGACCTCAAAGCGGCTGCCGATGTCGAGATAGGTGCCCGGCTCGTCGAGCAGCACCAGATCGGTCTCCTGTGCGATGGACATGGCCAGATAGACCCTCTGGCGCTCGCCGCCCGAAAGAGCCTTGAGGTTCTTGTGCCGCAGCGGCTCGATGCCGGTCAGGGCGATGGCTTCCTCCACAGCTGCCCGGTCGCGGGCCGTCATTTTGCGTGAAAAGCCCAGATGGGGGAAGCGGCCGTGGGAGACCAGCGCTTCGGCCGTGATCTCGGGCACCTCGCGCACCTGGGGCAGATAGGCCGCCTTGCGGGCCAGCTCCTTGCGCCTGTAGCTGTGCAGGGGGCGGCCTTCCAGCAGCACCTCGCCGCCGAGGGGCGGCAGGGCGCCCGAAAGGGTACGCAGCAGGGTGGTCTTGCCGCAGCCGTTGGGGCCGATGAGGGTGAGCATTTTGCCCTTCTCCAGCCGCAGATCGATATTTTTCGAGAGGACGCGGCCTTCAAAGCCGGTCTGTAAATGGCGAAGCTCGATCACGAGAGGCGGCCTCCTTTCCGCTTGAGGATGAGGAAGATAAAGTAGATACCGCCCACCACCGACAGCACGATGCCCACGTGCAGCTCGAAGGGGGCAAAGAGCAGGCGGCCCAGCAGGTCGCACAGCAGCAGGGCGGCGGCGCCCAGCAGAGCCGAAGCCGGCACCACAAGGCGGTTGTCGCCGCCGAAGAGCATACGGGCGATGTGGGGCACCAGCAGGCCGACAAAGCCGATCAGGCCGCCGAAGCTGACGGCAGCACCGGCCAGTACGGCCGACAGGACGATCAGAATAAAGCGGTAGCGGTTGACATGGAGACCCAGCGAAGCCGCCGTCTCTTCGCCCAGCGCCAGAATATTCATATCGTGGCTAAGCACCAGGGCCAGCAGCAGGGCCGGCAGGGCATAGAGGGCCGCCCAGCCCACCTGATCGAGGCTGACATTGGCCAGCGAGCCGATGGAAAAGGATGTATAGGCAATGGCCAGCTCGGGGAAAAAGGTCTTGATACAGGCCGAGGCAGCGTTGATGACGCTGCTGATGGCCACGCCGGCCAGCACCAGCGTGGTGCGTGAGGCGCCGGTGAAGGCGGCCACGGCATAGATGAAGAGGGCGGCGAGCAGGGCGCCGGCAAAGGCGGCAGCCGGCATCAGCCTAAAGGCCATGGGAGATATGGCCATGACCAGCAGGGCGCCCAGACCGGCGCCGGCATTGACGCCGATGATGTTGGGGCCGGCCAGCGAATTGTTGAGGACATTCTGCAGCAGGGCGCCCGATACGGCCAGCGATGCGCCGGCCAGCAGACCGCCCAGCATACGGGGCAGACGGGCATAGAAGAGGATGCGGTAGGCCGGGCTGGCGGGATCCTGCAGGCAGTTCCACAGCTCCTGCAGGGTCAGACCGGCGCTGCCCAGGCAGAGGGAAGCCGTCATGACGGCCAGCAGCAGGGGGGCCAGCAGGCCCAGCCGCAGCAGGGGAGATCTTTTGCGTTCCTTCATATCCAATGCCCTCTTACGCCTCGCGGGCCTCAAAGGTCTTGCACAGGTCGATGAAGGCCGACATGGGGCCGGTGATCAGCTTGTCCTTGTGATAGACCAGGTCGAAGGTACGGCGGAAATCCACGCCGGTCAGGGGGCAGGCCCACAGCTTGCCCTCGCGGGTATCGTCCTCCACCAGACGGCGGGAGATGACCGATACGCCGTGGCCGCCGCGGACGGCGCTGAGGATGGCTTCGGAGTTGCAGCAGTCCCATTGGATGTGCATGGGCAGGCGGCGCTGCTCCATGGCCTCTTCAAACTGGGCGCGGGTGCCGCTGCCCTGCTCGCGCAGGATGAGGGGCTGGTCGGCCAGCGCCTCGATGGGCAGGCCGGTTTTGCCGAAGAAGGGGTGGCCTTCGCCGCAGATCAGCACCATATCGTCCTCCATGGCCGGGTCGACGATCAGATCGGGATGGGTGATCTGGCCCTCCACAAGGCCGATGTCCAGCTGGCTGTGCAGCAGCTTGTCCTCCAGCTCGTGGGTATTGGCCACGGTGATCTCGATGTGCAGGTCGGGGTCCTGCCGGCGCAGCAGGGAGGCCAGCGGGCTGATCAGGCAGGTGCCAACCGTGACGGTGGCGCCGATGCGGATGCGGCGGATACGGCTGGTGTCGCGCAGGAAATCGTCCATCTCGCGGTGCAGGTTGAGGGCCTTTTTGGCATAGGTCAGAAAATCGCGGCCGGTATCGGTCAGATACAGGCTGCGGGACAGGCGGTCGAAGAGGCGGACGCCGTATTCGCGCTCGATCTCGGCAATGGCCTGGCTGACCGACGACTGGGTGATGAACAGCTCTTTGGCGGCGGCGCTCATCTTGCCGTGCTCGGCCACGGCGACAAAAATTTCAAGATTTCGGTTGGTCATACATGCTCCTGTCTGACCCTCGAAACGGCGGGGCCTGGTTTCTCGGGCCAATGATGTAATAAGGATGATTTTTCCGATGCAGGGCGAACAGATTCGATGCATTAGAAAAAACGAATGTGTATCTGTGAAAATATTAGTCTTTCCTAAATGAAAAGTCAATAAGAAAAGCACCCGTTCGGGTGCTTTTTCAAAAAGGATCACAGCGGATGCCGCACCCCTTCGATGTGAATAAAACGAAGCTTCTGTACAGGATAGGTGGATAGGGGGCGCTCATCCACGTCCCCCGTATGGGCGGCCACAAAGATGGTGCGCAGGGAAGGGGCGCCCTCGATGCGGACGATGACGGGGGTATGGTGGAAGCCGGGACGGATGGTGGCCAGCTGCACAAAGTCGCCCGGTTCGACCTGTGTGACGTCGGCGTCGATACCGAAGGGGCCGACACCGGTATTTCGTGTGAGGAAATTATAGAAATAGGATACGCCCGACCATGCCGGGGCACGGTCCTGCAGCGAGCGATAATACCAGCCATAGATGGGGGTAAAGTTCATCACGCCGCTGCCGGCAAAGAGGCACTGGCTGGCAAAGCTGGTGCAGTCGCCGCCGATGTTCTGAAAATCGTAATAGGCGGGGTTGCGCCCATAGGCCCACTTGTGGGCATAGGCCACGGCGGCCGTGCGGTCGTAGTCGGAAACAGAGTATGCAGGGGGCAAAGGGATCACCTCTTGGCGGTTTTTACCCCAGTATATGCCGCCGATATGCCAGAGGTGCTGTAAAGCCGGAAACTTTACAACAGGCTTGTTTCCAATGAAATTGCGCCCACAGTTGACAAAAATCCGCCCTTGGGCTATACTGCCGTGAGAAGGAGCGCGATTTATGCGAAAACAGACACTGCAAAACTATCTGATCATCTATCTGGGCACGGCCATCATGGCCTTTGGCCTCTATAATATCCATGCCCGCTGTGCCGTCACCGAGGGCGGCGTGCTGGGCGGCGTCCTGCTGTTGGAAAACTGGTTCGGCTGGTCGCCGTCGGTCACCGGCCTGATCATGGACTTCAGCTGCTATGCCATCGGCTTCCGCTATCTGGGCTGGAGCTTCGCCCGATACTCGCTGGCGGCTTCGGTTTTCTTTTCGGTAAACTACAGATTATGCGAGCTGACCGGCCCTCTCTTTCCCGATCTCTCCCGGTGGCCCATTGCGGCAGCCATTGTGGGCGGCGTTTTCATCGGTGTCGGCGTCGGCCTCTGTGTCCGCATCGGCGGCGCGGCTGGCGGAGATGATGCCCTGGCCATGGTCATCTCCCGCAAGCTCAAGACCGACATTTCCAACGCATATTTATTTACCGATCTGCTCATCCTCACCCTGTCGCTCACCTATATCCCATTTCGCCGCATCGCCTGCTCGCTGATCACGGTCACCGTCTCCAGCAAGCTGATCGGCTGGGTCTGCCGGCAGTAGAACAGAAAAAAGCACCCCGAAAGGGTGCTTTTTCTTTTGTCTGAAAACTATTCGCCCAGCTCCATCTGGCGCTCGAGGGCGTCCTCTTCGCGGATGAGGGCGCCGGCGCCGGGCAGGGCCTTGACGCGGTAGCGGCTGATATTCTTGATGTCGGCGTCGGCCAGCGTTCTGGCGGCGATGACCGTCTGACCCTTCTTGAGGGCAAAGGCGGCCACACCCTGGGAGGCGCGGGTGGTCTTGGCGGCCAGGATCGATGAATCGAAGATCAGCAGGCGGCTCTGGGTATAAAGGGCCACTTCGGTCTCCTGCGGCAGATGCAGAACGGCAGCCAGCGGCGCCTTGTCGGAATAGGCGCCGGTCAGGCGGCGGCGGTTGGACTTGGTGTTGAAGGAAGCCAGCGGGGTCTTGGCGATCTTGCCGTTGTCGAAGACAAAGAGCAGATGGCCGCTGTAGTCGCCGGGCAGCACCAGATGAATGGGATATTCACCCTCGCCCATGCCCAGCTTCTGGGGCAGGTAATCGCCCAGGACGCTGGCCTTGTGGTCGTCAAACTCGTGCAGTCTGGCCTTGTAGGCCTGGCACTGGTTGGTGAGGAAGATGACCTCCTGCTTGTTGGAGGCCGCAAAGGTCTGGCGCAGGCCGTCGCCCTCCTTGAACTTCTGCTCGCCGCCCATACGCAGCGAGAGGGGGGTGATCTTCTTGAAATAGCCGTCGCGGGAGAGGAAGAGATGCACGGGATAGTCCTCGATCTGCTCGCTCTCGTCGAAGGTCTCCACCTCGTGGGCGCCCACAATGGCCGTCTTGCGTTCGGTGGGGTATTTCTTGATGATCTTTTCCAGCTCGTCGATGATGATGGCGTGGATCTTCTTGGGGTCCTTGAGGATGCCGCGCAGGCGCTTGATCTCCTTCTCGAGGTTTTCGGTCTCCTTGAGGCGATTGAGGATATGTTCCTTGTTGATGTTGCGCAGCTTGATCTCGGCGATAAACTCGGCCTGCTGCTCGTCGATGCCGAAGCCGATCATCAGGTTGGGGATGACCTCGGCGTCTTCTTCGGTCTCGCGGATGATGGCGATGGCCTTGTCGATGTCCAGCAGGATCTTCTTGAGGCCCAGCAGCAGATGCAGGCGGGATTCCTTTTTGGACAGGTCATAGTGGACGCGGCGGCGGATGCTTTCGGTACGCCAAGCGCTCCACTCGTCGAGGATCTCGCGGACGCCCATGACCTTGGGGGTGCCGCCGATGAGAATGTTGAAGTTGCAGGAGAAGCTGTCCATGAGGGGGGTCATCTTCATCAGCTTCTGCATCAGCTTTTCGGGATCGACGCCGGCCTTGATGTCGATGGCGATCTTGAGGCCCTGCAGGCCGGTCTCGTCGCGGACGTCGGAGACCTCCTTGAGCTTGCCGGCCTTGATCAGCTCGGTCATCTTGTCGATAATGGCCTCGGAGGTGGTGGTATAGGGGATCTGGGTGACCTCGATGATGCGCTCCTTCTTGAGGTAGTTCCACACGCTGCGGACCTTGAAGGAGCCGCGGCCGGTGCGGTAGATGTCCTCCATCTGGCTGCGGTCATAGATCAGCTCGCCGCCGGTGGGGAAATCGGGGGCCGGAAGGGTCGAGAGGATATCGTGGTCGGGGTTCTTTAAAAGCTCGATGGTGGTGCGGCAGACTTCGTTCAGGTCGAAGCTGCAGATGTTGCAGGCCATGCTGACGGCGATGCCCAGATTTGGGTTGGCCAGAATGTTGGGGAAGGCCGTGGGCAGCAGGGTGGGCTCCTTCATCTTGCCGTCGTAGCTGTCGACAAAATCGACGGCGTCGTTGTCGATGTCGGCAAAGACCTGATCGCAGATCTTGGCCAGCTTGACCTCGGTGTATCGGGGCGCGGCGTATTCCATATCGCGGGAATAGACCTTGCCGAAGTTGCCCTTCGACTCGACAAAGGGCACCAGCAGCGATTCGTTGCCGCGGGTCAGACGGACCATGGTCTCGTAGATGGCGGCGTCGCCGTGGGGGTTGAGCTTCATGGTCTGGCCGACAACATTGGCCGACTTGGTCAGCGCGCCGCCCAGCAGGCCCATCTTATACATGGTATAGAGCAGCTTGCGGTGGGAGGGCTTGAAGCCGTCGATCTCGGGCAGGGCACGGGAGACGATAACGCTCATGGCGTAGGGCATATAGTTGGTCTCCAGTGTGTCGACGATATTCTGTTCGGTAAAATAGATCTTACTCATGTTGGTTGTATCTCAGCCTTTCTGTATGCTTAGCTGATGTCGGCCAGGTCGAGGTACTTGGCGCCGTTTTCGGCGATGAAGTCCTTGCGGCCGGCCAGGTTGTCGCCCAGCAGGATGTCGAACATCTGCGCGGTGGCCTGGGCGTCGGAGGGCATGACCTTGATCAGGCGGCGGGTCTCGGGGTTCATGGTGGTCTCCCACATCATCTCGGGCTCGTTTTCACCCAGACCCTTCGAGCGCATGATCTCGTATTTCTTGCCTTCCAGCTTCTTGAGGATGTCGTCGCGCTCCTTTTCGGTATAGGCAAAATAGGATTTGCCCTTGCAGGTGATCTCGAAGAGGGGCGATTCGGCGATATAGACATAGCCCTCCTCGATGAGGCGGGGAGTCAGGCGGTAGAGCATGGTCAGCAGCAGGGTACGGATCTGATAGCCGTCGTAGTCGGCGTCGGTGCAGATGATGACCTTGTTCCAGCGCAGGTTATCCATATTGAAGGTGTCCATGTCCTTCTGCTTGCTCTTGATCTCGGCGCCGCAGCCCAGGATCTTGATCAGGTCGGTGATGATCTCGCTCTTGAAGATCTTGTCGTAGTCGGCCTTGAGGCAGTTGAGGATCTTGCCGCGGATGGGCATGATGGCCTGGAACTCGGGGTCGCGGCCCTGCTTACAGCTGCCCAGCGCCGAGTTGCCCTCTACGATATAGACTTCGCGCTTGTTGACGTCCTTCGAGCGGCAATCGGCAAAGCGCTGGATGCGGTTGAGGACGTTGACCTCGCCCGACAGCTTCTTCTTGAGGTTGAGGCGGGTCTTTTCGGCCTGCTCGCGGGAGCGCTTGTTGACCAGGATCTGGTCGCAGACCTTGTCGGCCTCCTGCTTGTTCTCGATGAACCAGATCTCGAGGGTCGACTTGAGGAAGTCGGTCATCATGTCCTGAATGAACTTGTTGGTGATCGATTTCTTGGTCTGATTCTCGTAGGAGGTCAGGGTCGAGAAGCCGTTGGTGATCAGGATCAGCGAATCGGAAATGTCGTTGAAGCGGATCTTACTTTCGCTCTTCTGGTATTTGCCCTGCTGCTTGATATAGCCGTCGAAGGCCGATACAAAGGCCGAGCGGGCCGCCTTGTCGGGGGCGCCGCCGTGCTCGAGGAAGGAAGAGTTGTGGTAATACTCGATGATGGGGTTCTGGTTGCAGAAGCAGAAGGCCACCTCGGCCTTGACCTTGTATTCCGGCTTATCCTCGCGGTCGCGGCCCACCTTTTCGGTCTGGGCAAAGCGGATGGCCGAGATGGCGTCGAGGCCGGCCAGCTCCTGGGCATAGTCGGTGATGCCGTTTTCATAGCAGATTTCCTGCTCGTCAAACTGGTTTTTGCCGGTCTCGAAGCGCAGGATAAAGCGCAGGCCGGCGTTGACAACGGCCTGCTTGCGGACGACTTCCACAAAATAGTCGTGGGGGATGTCGATGTCGGTGAAAACATCGAGGTCGGGCAGGAAGCGCTGGATGGTGCCGGTGCGGCGGCCGCCGTAGGGCTCGCGGATCAGATGATCCTTGCCGGGGGTGACATTCTCGCCGCGCTCGAACCGCAGGCTGTATTTATAGCCGTCGCGGTAGGAGGTGACCTCCATATACTTGGAGGCATACTGGGTGGCGCAGGCGCCCAGACCGTTGAGGCCGAGGGCGTATTCATAGTTTTCGCCGGTGTTGTTTTCGTATTTTCCGCCGGCATAGAGCTCGCAATAGACCAGCTCCCAGTTGAAGCAGCCTTCTTTTTCGTTCCAGTCGAGGGGGATGCCGCGGCCGAAGTCTTCGATCTCGATGGATTTATCCTGAAAGACGGTGACGCGGATGCGGTCGCCGAAGCCTTCGCGGGCCTCGTCGATCGAGTTGGAGAGGATCTCGAAAAAGGCGTGCTGGCAGCCTTCCAGCGAGTCGGAGCCGAAGATGACGCCGGGACGCTTTCTGACGCGGTCGGCGCCTTTGAGGGCCGAGATGCTCTCGTTGCCGTAGGACGGCTTGGTTGTTTTAGCCATATATGAAAGGACCTCCTGATGTGAAGGGTTGATTTTCGTATTTATATTTTCCCGTATGCCGGGCAAAAATAATGCATATACATAAGTCTATAGAAAAGACCGCCGACAGGTGCAGGATACGGGAGGAAAGAACAGATGATGCTTCTGCGCAGAAAACACAGACAGGACACGCTGACCGAACAGGACCGCCGGCTGCTGCAGCAGCTGTTTGAGGCCAAGATGGCGCTGGATGGCGCCCGACAGAAGTTCCAGTATGTCACCGAGCCCGACATGGTGGCCTCCTGCATCTACGAGATGCACGCCGGCCAGGCGCGGTATGACCATCTGCTGGGGCAGGTGCGGGCACTGGGGCTTTCGCTGGAAACGAGCCTCTACGGCCGCGAGCCGTAAGATCTCACGCCCTGTTGGAAGCGTGCACCGGGCGGACGGCCGATGGCCGCCCCTACGATGGTCTGACGGTCGCATCCTCATAACGGACCGTCGGGGACGCCGGTCCCTACGGGTGTTTGACGAAGGGATGGTGCATCCGGTATGGGGGCCCCATTTTATTGGATAGATTTCGGTCGGCAAAGCCTTCCGAAATCGACGCTGCAAAGGCAGCGCCGGCCAAAAGGCCGGTTCGGCGCCCGTTACTCGCCTTTTTTCTTGCGGCCTCTGGGATCGATGGGTTCCCAGCCGTTAAGCGGTAACCGCTGCATGGCGCCGAAGATGTGCTGGCGCAGGTCGTGATAATCGTGCTCGAGGCTGCGGATCAGATTCTTGATGTCCTCGCGCTTGGTCTCCTTGTCGACGGGGCAGCCGCTCTTGCAGATGGGCAGCTGCTGGCGGTTGGCAAAGTTGATGACCTCGCGTTCGGTCATATACAGCATG
This sequence comes from Clostridia bacterium, assembly GCA_017396925.1. Taxonomy (GTDB): domain Bacteria; phylum Bacillota; class Clostridia; order Oscillospirales; family Butyricicoccaceae; genus RGIG1902. The sequence continues at coordinate 818 of JAFQKM010000047.1, read as the reverse complement.
GGACGGATGACATAAAGGTCGGTGCGGTCGAGGTAGGTGACCGGCAGAAAGCAGCTCAGGCGGCCCTCATAGAAGAGGGAGAGCATGAAGGTCTCGACGGCGTCGTCGAAATGATGGCCCAGCGCCACCTTGTTGCAGCCATACTCCTTGGCGGCGTCGTTGAGCGAGCCGCGGCGCAGCTTGGCGCAGAGGGCGCAGGGATTCTTTTCGTTGCGGATATCAAAGACGACCTCCTTGATGTTGGTCGGCTTGACGATATATTCGACCCCGATCTCTTCACACAGCTTTGCAATGGGAGAGAAATCGGCCCCATCATAGCCCATATCGAGGGTGATGGCCACCACTTCAAAGGGGACGGGGTAAAACCGGCGCAGCTCGGCCAGGGTGCGCAGCAGGACCAGCGAGTCCTTGCCGCCCGAAACACCGACGGCAATGCGGTCGCCGGCCTGGATCATGCGGTATTCATCCACGCATCTGCGCAGGTGGGAAAGCATTTTCTGCATGAGGATCTCCTTTATTTATAAGATAAATAAGGCATTTGCCAAAAATGGGCATATATATTCATGATAGCACAGAGAATCCGGTTTTGCAAATAAAAGAACGGATGTTTGGATAAATGACCAAAAAAAAGACCTCCCGACCGAAAATCGAGAGGTCTTTCTGTATATGGTGTGTTATTCCGAGCGCTCGGCGACAAAGCGGTTGTAGGCTTCGACGCTGACCTGTGCGCGGCGATTGATGATGCGGATGAAGCCGTCGTCACACAGCTCGTTGATCAGCTTGCTGATGGTGACGCGGGCGCTGCCGACAATGGCGGC